>JAFGWQ010000048.1 GCA_016937075.1 Campylobacterales bacterium
AGTAAGTAATTTTTAATAATTTTACTAGAGCTTATTCCTAATGCGTATAGGGCATTTAGTTCATTATCTTGAGAGAGCCTTACTAGTACAAGTGCAATACCGGTAACGAATGAGATAGGTAAAGTATAAAATAAAATAGAAGGCAGAAAATATGCATAAAGTTCAAAAAGTTCCAGGAAATTGAGCTGTATTTGCGCGGTGAGCACTGAAATACGAATAAAATACACCAATGATACAATAGCGAAGAATGGAAGAAAAATAACCGAAAAAGTTTTTGTAAAATTGGATGATAAATAGTTTTTGATCCTACCCATAAAGCACCTTTGTTAGAATTATATCAACTTCTTTATCAAAGAGATAAACTATCAATGTCCCAAGAGTCAAAAATGGTACAAAGGGCACACCTTTTTCTCTATGAATAAGCGCCGGGATCATAGCTAGAAGTGCAGATAAAAATATCGCGACAAAAAATAGAGGAAATCCTAGAAGTGCCCCCATGGTGCCTGCTACTATGACATCAGCACTGCCCATAGCTTCTTTTTTAGCCAATATGGAAGCTATCAGCCCAGCAGTATATAATCCAATCGCAGCAATTACGGCGTACAATGCTGCATGCATAAAATCAGGCTGAACCAGTGCAAAGATCAAAGCTGCTACATTGACACTATCAGGTACAGCCATATGGTCAAAATCTATCATACCAAGAGCAAACAAAGAAGCAAAGCTTGCAAATACAAATGGCAGATACCACACTAGCCCGATCTTAAAATATATGATCACAAAAAGCATACCGCTAAGCAATTCGACGATAGGATATCGTTTGGATATTGGTGCATGACAAAAATAGCATTCGCCTCTTAGCAATATCCAAGAGAAAATAGGTATATTGTGCCACCATTTTAGCGGTGTTTGGCAATCGGGGCAATGAGACGCTGGAAATGCTATATTTTTGCCAAGAGGTATACGATAGATCACTACATTTAGAAAAGATCCTATAGCAACACCTAGAATAAATATAAAAATTTCTACCATTAAGATAAACCGCCAAACGTTCTATCTCTATCGTAAAATTTGGCTATGATATCATCGAGTTCATGCGGTGTGAAATCAGGCCAATATGTAGCGGTGAAATAAAATTCGCTATAGCTAGCTTGCCAAAGCAAAAAATTACTCAGCCTCTGTTCACCGCTGGTGCGGATAAGCAGGTCGATATCACTATAAGGAGTATCAAGCATTTTGCTTATATTCTCTTCGGTAATAGCTAGATTAGCTTCCAAAACTTTATTGACCGCTCTGGTTATCTCATCTCTGCTTCCATAATTGAGTGCCAATATCTGAGCTATATTGGTATGGTTTTTGGTGGCTTCTTTGGTGAGTTCGATTCTTTTTTGGAGAGACGCGGAGAATTTGCTTATATCTCCAATGGTTTCAAATCTCACATTATGTTTATGATAAGTTTCAAGCTCGTTAGCCAGATATTTATCCAGCAAACGCATTAGAAAATCCACTTCCAGCTTTGGCCTTTTCCAATTTTCGGTACTAAAAGCATAAAGTGTGAGTGTTTGAATGCTCGGATGATTGGAGCAATATTCTGTGATATCCCTGATAACTTCAGCACCCCTCTCATGTCCTTTGGTGCGAGCCAAGCCTTTTTCTTTTGCCCATCTGCCGTTGCCGTCCATAATGATAGCTAAATGTTTTAGTTCATTGTTCATACAGAAAGTCTCTTTGCATTTTCTAGTATTTTAAATGCAAGGGAAAGTTTATATTGCTTATCTATTTTGACCTGCTCGGTTGGAGTGATCCAAATTATCTCATTGTAATCACCGCCAAAATTATTTGCATCAGATATTAGATTATAACACACCGCGTCAGCACCTTTGTCACTCAGTAAACTCGCAGCATTGGCCAGACCGTTATCACTATCTGTCTCAGCTTTAAATGCTACGGTTTTGATGCCGTCTTTGTTTATGGTTTTGAGGATATCAGAATTTTGTTTTAGCTCGATATTCCAACTTTCGCCTATAGTGTTTTTTTTGATCTTTCCTGCTTGCGGATAAGACGGAGTATAATCAGCCACGGCTGCTACCATAAATAAAAACGGTTCTTTTTGTATCATCCCTAACGCATCTGGGTTATTTAGGCTTGGTTTGCTCATCACGCCTTTACGTGCAACTCTGAGCGCATCCTCGGTAAAACCAAGCATATCTTGAGCACTCTCTACATCTATAGTATAGATATCGTTTGGCAAATCTTTAGTTTCTTTGGTCCTGATGAGACATACATCAGCACCTTTGGTGTACAAAGCAGAAGCTATGGCATTTGCCATTTTGCCGCTAGAAAAGTTTGATATATATCTGATATCATCTATCTTTTCTATAGTACCGCCACCGGTTACTACTACTCGTCTATCAGACCAAAAAGGATCTTTTAAGAGCACTTTAGCGCATTGCCAAAATATTTCCTGCGGATCAGCTAATGCGCCGTTTCCGGTATCTCCGCAAGCTAGAAGTTTCTCTTGGGGTTCTATGATGGTTATATCGCTGACGGCAAGCATCTTAAGAGAGTTTTTGGTGTGATGATTGCCCAGCATATTGGTATTTGCAGATGGTGCGATAGCGATAGGTTTATTGAAAGCCAATGCACTTTGCAATAGTATATTATCTGCTATCCCTTTGCTGAGTTTATTGATAGTATTTGCAGTCGCAGGTGCAATTAAAAACATATCACAATCTTTACTGATCTCTATATGATTGAGATTATTCGCCCAGCTTTCGCTATCTTCGCACAATACCGGATTTCTAGTCAGTGCTTCAAATGTCAAAGGAGATACAAACCTAGTAGCTGCTTCGCTCATTACTACTTGCACATTAGCTCCGGCCTTGATAAATAGTCTAGCTACTTCGCAAGCTTTGTATGCAGCGATACTGCCAGTAACTCCTAAAAGTATTTTTTTGTTTTTTAAAAGCATAAATATCCTTTTTCTATAAGCAGATTTTATCTAAATATTTGTAAATTTTTGGTGGAGTTTGTCTCTCATAATCATATAATTTTAATAAGGTGTAGGGTGGGTTTACTAACCCACCGTTTAAATTATCTTCTCGTTACACCTCTCCCGAGGCGTAACCAGGTGAAAAAGTCGTAGTAGTCCATTCTATATTTCTGTCATAGTCGCATCATTGTAAAAGGTGTAGGGTGGGTTTACTAACCCACCGTTTGACCATAATGGTGCGTTGGTAAACGCACCCTACAAAATACCTTTCTTTTTAATAAAAAAAGGTAACCAAAGAAAAGCGTCATTCTCGCGAATCGCACGCCTTTTGTTATGCACTACTGCACAAAAGGCTGCTTTCAAGGAGCGCTCAAATGACATTATTTTATATATCATGTCATTTTAGATTTAATCTTCGATACACTAAAAAAGATCTTTACGAAGCCTAAAGACTTCTCAAGATGACACGATTTGCTAGGATGAATAACAATCCTTTTTTGCTACTTCCTAAAAAATTTATAAAAGAAATTTGCCACTATCTTCATGGGAACTCTTGACACCGCAAGGCTGCCTTTGCCCACATCATGAGTGACAGTCGTACCGGCTCCTATCATGACATCATCTTCTATGACTACAGGAGCTACTAGCTGGCTATCGCTTCCTACAAATACATTTTTGCCTATGATTGTTTTGTATTTTTTCTTGCCATCATAGTTGCAAGTGATCACTCCGGCTCCTATGTTTGATCCGCTATCTATCTCGCTATCTCCAAGATAACTTAGATGGCCTGCTTTGACGCCGTTGAGTATCGATTTTTTGACCTCTACGAAGTTGCCTATATGAGTATCGGTTATCATGCTTTGAGGACGGATCCTTGCCATCGGCCCTATATCACTATCTATGAGTGTACTCTCTTC
>JAFGWQ010000049.1 GCA_016937075.1 Campylobacterales bacterium
ATATCCAAAGGATTTTGGGTTGTTGGCTCAAGCTTAAGTTGCTCACTGGCAAGCTTAATGATCTCACTATCTGCAGGAACAGGAGTTTTACCGAAATATCCTAGTACCATACGGCCATATCCAGGAGCAATTTGTTTCCATGGTCCGAACATGACATTTGCATAAGCTTGTTGCCAATAGAATTGACTCACAGGAGTTACTGAAGTACCGTATCCGCCTCGTTCTACTACTTCTTTCATGGCAAGTATTACTTCATCAAACTTATCAAGATTTCCAGCATCTCTCATCATTTGCGTATTGGCAGTCAAGGCACCTCCAGGCATAGGAGAGAAAGGAATAATAGGAGAAACTTGAGTAGCTTCAGGCGGTATCATGTAATCTTTTAGACAGTTTGCCAATGTTTCTTCGTATTTTAATATTTTACCAACCTCTAGATCACCAAGATTATAATCTGATCCTTTAGTAGCATGTATCATAGTAAGAATATCAGGCTGACTAGTTCCACCGCTAACAGGAGCTGCAGCCAGGTCTATACCGTTAGCACCGGCTTCAAGAGCAGCAAGATATGAAGCCACGCTCACTCCGGCTGTTTCATGCGTATGAAGTCTAAGGTGTACAGACTCACCTAATAGTTTTCTTGCCATAGCAATAGTTTCAAAAACTTTATGCGGATTTGATGTACCACTGGCATCTTTGAAGCAAACACTATCAAAAGTTATACCGCTATCTAGTATATTACGCAATGTTTTTTCATAAAAAGATACATCGTGAGCACCTACACATCCTGGAGGCAGATCCATCATTGTAACTACAACTTCATGATTCATGCCGTATTTCTTGATGCATTCAGCGCTATATACAAGGTTATTGATATCATTGAGGGCATCAAAATTTCTCACTGTAGAAGTGCCGTGTTTGGCAAACATTTTGGCAAACAAATCTATCATTTCTCTACTGCCGGTATCTAGCATAACAGTATTTATACCACGAGAAAGTACTTGTAAATTTGCTTTTGGACCAACTATTTCTCTAAATTTATCCATCATATCAAATGCATTTTCTCTTAAATAGAAGAAAAGAGACTGAAATCTAGCTCCTCCACCAAATTCGAAATGATTAATGCCAGCCTTTTTTGCAGCTTCTACAGCCGGAAAAAAATCCTCCATAAGTACACGACCGCCAAAAACGGATTGAAATCCATCTCTGAAAGTAGTATCCATAATATCAATATATTTTTTAGCCATCTAACGGTACCTTTGACTTTTCTTTTTTTATGCTTAAAATACTTGTATTTTAAGCATTATGTTTCAAAATATCTCAGTTGATATTTTGGTGTGAGATTGTAAACTACTTTTACTTACTCCTAAGTTAAAAAAAAAATTTATCTTCTTTTTTTACGACGATTTTGCTTATTTGTAGCATTTTGCTCAACATTATAACTTGCCATCAAGTCTTTTACTTCCGATTCATCAAAACCGATATTTCCACCAAAACCACCGGATTCTCTTGCTAGATAGTAACTCAAAAGTTTCTCTAAAACCAAATCTTTATCGTTTAACATATATAATTCCAGCATTTTTTTAGCTTCGGAAGTAGTATTGATCGAAGAGATATTTGTCATAATTGCTTTATAATCTTCATCCTGTAAAGCATAGCTATTTTCTATGGTTGCCAGTCTCATATCTGCTCCTACTTCTTTTTGTATTCGTTGTAGCTCTTTGAATTCTTCGGTCGACACCAGTGTAATAGCTTGACCGCTCTTGCCGGCTCTTCCGGTACGACCTATTCTATGCACATAACTTTGAGGATCAAAAGGAATATGATAATTAAATACATGGCTTACGCCTTTTACATCCAATCCTCTTGCTGCTACATCAGTTGCTACAAGGATTCTAACCTCACCTCTTCTATATGCTTTGATGACAGCATCTCTCTCGTCTTGTTCCAAGTCACCATGCAATCCTTTGACGCTAAAACCAAGAGCTTCTAGATGTTCGCTTAGTCTATCTACTTCTCTTTTCATGCGGCAAAATATAATACATTTTTCAGTATCTTCGGTTTCAAGCAATTTAACGATAGCTTCATCTCTTTGGTTTTCTTCTATCACATAATACCGCTGCTCTATTATGCTATTTACCGTCTCAGCTTCATTGACCACCGAAATAAACTCGGGACGATATAGTATGTTTTCTGCCAGGTCCTTGATAGGCTCAGGCATAGTAGCAGAAAATAGAAGTGTTTGTCTATTTTGTGGTATATATTCAAAGATCTCTTTGATATCGTCCAAAAAGCCCATATCTAGCATCTCATCTGCTTCATCTAGAACTACTATTTCGGGATTGAAAGTATCTATCTTGCCTTTTTTATATAGATCCTTAAGTCTGCCTGGCGTTGCTACGACTATCTGAACACCTTTGTGAATGAGAGCTATTTGTCTACCATAACCTACTCCGCCATAAACGGTCAGGGTGCGGATACCTGCAAAACGGCCAAGATGATAAAGCTCATCACTAACTTGCGTAGCAAGCTCTCTAGTTGGAGTGATTATCAAAGCTCTTTCGCAACTGCCTTTGGCAATTTTATCTAAAATTGGCAAACCGAATGCTGCTGTTTTCCCAGTTCCCGTGTGGGCTTGACCCACCATATCTTTCCCGTCTTCTATGATAGGAATAGCCATCTTTTGAATAGGACTTGGCTCACTAAAACCTGCTATTTTAACACCCTTTGCAATATCAGAGTGGAAATTAAATTCATTAAAATTCATTCATAACCTTTCAAGTTCATCTGTTTTTGAACTTAACAAAACCTCACAAAAGAGGCTCTATAAATTCAATCTTTTAAATTAATGCTGTATTACAAAGAACCAAAATGCCAATCCGACAACGATACGATATATACCAAAAACAACAAAAGTGTGGCGAGTAAGGAATTGCATCATCCACTTAACCGTGATAAGGGCTACCACGAATGCTATCACAAACCCAATTGCGACCAAAGAGTAATCATCTACGATCATGGTGCCTCTATTTTTATAAAGGTCATAAGCAGTAGCTGCAATCATTGTAGGAATTGCCAAAAGAAATGAAAATTCAGCTGCGCTTTTACGTGAAAGCCCTGCAAAAATTCCACCAAGCATCGTCATACCAGATCGGCTAGTGCCAGGGATCATCGACATACTTTGAAATAATCCTATCATGAGAGACTCTTTGAGCGTAAGACTATCGACAGTTTTGTCATTGCTATCATCGCGGTTACGGTGCAGATATTCTACGATCAAAAACACAATACCCCCAATAACAAGCATCACAGCCACCGTTTCAATGCCAAATAGTGATTTGATGGTTTTATAAAACAAAAATCCAAATAGTGCAGTAGGCATAAATGCAACCGCTATCTTGAGCCACAATGATCTATCTACCAATAACTTTTGTGCAAATAAAAACAATACCGCCAATATACTGCCTAATTGTATAGAAACTTCAAATGCCTTATGAGCATCTGTTTGCTCAAGCCCCAAAAGTTCGGAAACCAATATTAAATGTCCGGTGCTCGATATGGGCAAAAATTCGGTCAAACCTTCCAGGGTGCCCAAGATTATTGCGTCTAAAATTGTCATACAAACTCCTAAAACTGTAATATATTTGACGAATCATGAGAATACCCACGATGAAGATCTAATTTTTGGCAAAAATAAAAAAATTAATTATTCGGCTCAATGCATATTTGCAAAATAGCTATTCTCTCTTGCCAAGAGTATTTCAGGCGTACCGCTATCTATCAGCTCTCCATGCTCAAGCACAAAAATCATATCGGCATTTTGTATGGTGCTTGGTCTGTGGGCAATTGTAATAACGGTTTTTTGTGCCAAAAATTGAGATAATGCTTTAAATAATCTTATCTCGGTATGAGTATCAAGTGCGGAGGTTGATTCATCAAATATAACTACTTTTGGATTGCTCAAAATCATTCTAGCAATTGCAACCCTCTGTCTTTGCCCACCACTGAGCTTGATACCGTCTCGTCCAACTTTAGTATCCAAGCCGTTTTCAAGTTTGGTTACTACATCATCTAATTGAGCAATGGTCAGTGCTTGATGAATCTCTTCATCACTATATGGATGCCCCAATGTCAAATTAAAGCGTATTGTATCATGAAATAGTTTAGGATGTTGCAATATAAGATGTATATTTTCACGTACAGTTGATAAAGCGATATTTTTTGAAGGAATGCCGTCATAATATATTTCTCCCCTATCAGCATGATAAAAACCAACTATTAAATTCGCCAAAGTGGTCTTGCCGCTGCCGCTGGCACCGACAATGGCTATCTTTTGACCCGGCTCTAATTTCATATTGATATTTTTTAATATCTCTTTTCCTTCTTTGTATGCAAAAGAGACGTTTTTAAGCTCGATACTTATACCATCTTTGCCTAAAAAAGGATTTTGAGGGTCCAAAATAAGCCTTTCTTGCTCCATCTCAAATATGCCATTTATGCGTCCGCAAGCAGCTTTGGCAGTAGCAAGAGCATATTGGAAATTGATGATATCTTGCGTAGGCATCACCATGATCCATAGATAAGAAAAAATTGCAAGCATCAGCCCAATGCTAAGATCACTGTATGCTACTGCCAAAATACTCACTGCTCTAAACACTTCGTATCCGTTAAGAAATACGAGATAAGACCACTTCATCGCCACATCACTTTTGTATCCGTATTCAATAGCGTGATTTTTTAGCTCATCGGCTTTGGTCGTGGTTTTACTGAAAAAATACTCCTCTTTGTTCGTAGCTTTTATTTGATGAAAAAGTTCAAGTGTTTCAGATAAATTACCTTGAAACTCTTCCACGGCTCGATTTTCCTCTTTTTTGAGTAAACCGATATTGCGCGATAGTTTGGCCGTAAAAAATACAACTATGGGATTTGTAATGAGTATAAAAAGTGCAAGCTGCCAATGTATCCACAAAAGAACGATACTGGAAAACAACAGCGTAAGTACCGCGATAACCAATTTACTGATAGTGGTGCTTATAAATCCGTCTAGAGTCTCTATATCGGTAACCAATTTGGACGTGATAGAACCTACGCTAAAATTCTCATACTCTTTTAGCGAAACCAATTTGAGATGGTTTAACAGTGCTATGCGGAGCTTGTATGTTATTTTCTTTGATATGGTTGTAAATATCCTGGATTGCACAATGCCTAGCATGGTTGATGATACACGCAATAATATGATCACGCCAAGTATCACAAATACATATCCGCTTACGCTCATCTCGCCTAAATATTTGGAGACAACAAAAGTTAACCTAGGTTCTTTGTGAAGCAGTAATTCATCTACTAAAAGAGGGATAAAAAGAGGAACGACAGAGATAAGGAGGGTAGCAAACACAGCTACCACCTGTCCCCAAAAAAGTAATTTTTTAAACTTGAAAATATCTCTAAAAATGGAAGAAATATTACATAATGTCATAGAGAATCAACTATGTCCAAAACGAGAGTCAAATCTCTCTCATCTATAGAATGCGAAGCAGCCTCACGCAATATAGGCTTAGCGCAAAATGCGATGCGAGTACCGGCATGGGCAAACATACTAAGATCATTTGCACCATCTCCGACGGCAACTGTATTTTCTGCACTCACACCCAGCAATCCCTGAAGTCTCAAGAGCATATCTCCTTTGGACGAGCCAAACATCATTTCACCGCCTACTTTACCCGTAAGGATCCCGTCTTCATGGTGCAGGGTATTTGAAAAATCAGCATCTAGACCAAGGGTAATTGCAGCGTGAGCAGTGGCATTACGAAATCCTCCCGAAAAACACACTACCTTATATCCTCTGCTTTTGAGTCCATTTATGCACTCTACAGCACCATTTACAAGCGGCAAAGACGTGCATATCTCGTCTACTTTGCTCTTAGGCAATCCTTTCAATAGTGCTACTCTTCTGACCAATGAAGCAAAAAAATCCAATCTTCCTTCCATGGCTTCGTGAGTAATGGCTGCCACCTCTGCTTCAAGTCCAAGCTCGGCAGCCAAAAAATCTATAGTTTCACCCTCCATGAGTGTAGAATCAAAATCAAAAACAGCTAGCTTCACATAGTACCTTTTATATAGTTTTGCAAGTATAATTAGGCTAAAATTGTATCAAATTATTGCTAAGAAGATGGATTTGGTGCTTTACATTGCCGCGCTTTCACTCGAAAGCTTGCAAAACGATCCATATATAAATAGCAAAAAACCTAATACAAAGAATAATAAATGATATTTGATGCCTTTTGTGCCACGCTGTGCAGTCCTAAACCATTCATCACTATAGAAGTTACACCTCCTCACGGAGCTTCTGTGGATAAACTTATTGAGCAAATAAAAGATTTTGACTTGCCAAGCAGGGTTACAGGCTTCGTAACTACAGACAATCCTCTAGCCAAACTCAAAATGGATGCGGTGCTAGCTGCCATTAAACTACAGCAAGAGTTCGCCAAGCCAGTAATAGCTACCATGAGCATGAGAGACAAAAACAAACTCTCGCTCCAATCGACCTTGCTCGGAGCAAATGATTTTGACATTAGATGCATACTAGCCCTCACGGGTGATCCGGCAAAATATTCAGACCAGCCGGAAGTCAAAGGTGTACTAGAGAGAGATTCTACACTGCTGCTAAGCATCATACATCGTCTAAACAGCGGTACTGACTATAGCAAAAAGCCTCTTCACCCATCTACAAAGCCTATCTATCCCTTTGCGGTTAGCAATGCTCATGCCAAAGATCTAAAAAGCCTTCAAAAAAGAATGGTCAAAAAACTAAACTATGGTGCCAGAGCTATCATTACCCAGCCGGTTTATGATATAGAAAATGCAAAAATACTCTTAGAGTTATTTGAAAATGCAAAAAATGAAAGTATCCGTACAACCGCCAAAGAAGCCCAGCTCATACTTGGACAATTTCCTGTCGTAAGTGCCAAGACGGCAAACTTCATAGATGAGCATGTACCAGGCATATCTGTACCAAAAGCCATAATTGATGAGATGAATTTAGCTAGCATGGATGGAAGTGAGAGAGAATATGAAGTAGGATTTAGACTCTCAAAAG
>JAFGWQ010000008.1 GCA_016937075.1 Campylobacterales bacterium
GGTCTAAAAGCCAGATATATGCACTCAGATATGGATGCTATAGAGAGAAATCAAACTATACGTTCATTAAGACTTGGAGAGTTTGATATACTTATTGGTATTAATCTGCTTCGTGAAGGACTTGACCTTCCGGAAGTAAGCTTAGTTGCTATTCTTGATGCGGACAAAGAAGGCTTTTTGCGATCTCAAACCTCACTCGTACAAACAGCCGGTAGAGCTGCTAGAAATGTAAACGGCAAAGTATTAATGTATGCTAACCGCATCACACCTGCTATAGAATTTACCATTAAGACTACAAGCGAACGCAGAGCCAAACAAGAACTTTACAATAAAGAACACGGCATCACTCCTCAAACCACCATAAGAGAACTTGATGCCAATCTTAAGCTAGAAGAGCATGGAGAGCTATACAATAAAAAAGATAAGCTAGATAAAATGCCGAAGGCTGAGAGACAAAAACTAATGAATGAATTAAAAGCCAAGATGCTTGCAGCTGCCAAAAGTTTAGAATTTGAAGAAGCTGCCAGACTTCGTGACGAGATAGCAAAGATAAAGAATTTGTAAAAATATTCTTTTATTTTATCAATGAATGACTAGCTAAAATATTTTGTCATCCTGAACTTGTTTTGGGATCTTTAATTTATTTTTTTCTTTACTACCTTTTTATAAAGGTAGTACCAAAATCGTCTTCCTCTCGAATCGCACGATTTTATTGAGGCTAACCGCCTTGATAAAATCTAGCTTTCAAGGTGCATTTGGGTGACAGTTTTTATTGTATAATGTCAAAAAATATAGGCAAAAATATGATAACAAATTTTCAAAATTATACTCCAAAGCTTGGGGCTAACAGCTGGGTGGCAGATGGTGCGAGTGTCATCGGACGCGTAGAAATGGGAGAAGATAGCGCTGTATGGTTTGGTTGTGTGGTGCGGGGGGACGTACATCATATAAAAATCGGTGATAGAAGCAATATTCAAGATCTTAGCATGGTGCATGTCACACATCACAAATTGGATGATATGAGTGACGGCAACCCAACAATCATAGGAAATGATGTCACTGTTGGACACCGTGTAATGCTGCATGGCTGCACTATTGAAGATGCTTGTTTGATAGGTATGAGCGCAACCATACTAGACGGTGCAGTTATAGGAAAAGAATCGATAGTAGGTGCCGGTGCTTTAGTAACCAAGAATAAAGTATTCCCTCCAAGAAGTCTCATCATGGGCAGTCCTGCTAAAGTAGTGAGAGAACTCACAGACGAAGAGGTAGCAGAACTTTACGCAAGTGCAGCCAGATACGTAAAATTTAAAAATCAGTATCAATAAAAATTGCTAGCTCTTACTTTCTTTTTTAGCTCTTCGCTCTTTTTTACTAGATGATGCAAACCTAACCAGATCATCGCTACTCTTGATATGTTCCGGGATAGTTTCCAAACTCTTTTGCATCACATAAGATGCAGACAGAGCATCACTATAAGCTCTATGGTGCACCGTTGTCGGGATATTTAAAGATTCTATGAGATAAGCAAGTCCGTATCTCTCACTCTCAAAGGTCCTTTTGGCCAGATCAATACTGCACATAACAGGATTCCCCAAGGCACCAAGTCCATGACGATGGAAAGATGCAGACAAAAAAGAAGCATCAAAGCTGGCGTTATGAGCTACAAATATGGCATCTTCCATAAAGAGTCTCAATTTTGTTAATGCTTCTTTTGGGCATGGAGCTCCTATAAGATCTTCATGTTCAATACCGGTGACTTTGGTAATATATTCAGGCAAGAATGCGCACTCTACAAAAGTCTCCAAACTATCTATAATTTTTCCACCGCTCATCATAACAGCGCCTATCTCTATAACTTGTGACGATGACGGTTTGCTTCCATTTGTCTCGATATCAACAATGCAAAATCTCTCTTCATGATATGGTGTAAAATATGGTTTAAACTTATAGCCACCCTCGTCTAAGCTTTCTATAGGATATCCGGATGCCTGAAGAAGATAAAAAATAGTATCACTCTCCTCAAAAAGAGTAGTATGTTTATACACTATACTATCAAAAGTCTCTTGGCTGATAGTTCCCCCGTGGTGACGAAATGTTTTTGTAAGATGTTCAAAGACGTTTTGCATTAATTATAAACTCTCTTACTTTGATGTGATCTTTTTTGCCCTTACTTATCTCTACTCCGCTACTGACATCCACTCCATAAAAATTATACTTTTCAAGCTCATGGAGATTTTCAGAAGTCAAGCCGCCTGCTAGAATAATTTTAGAGCAATCAACCCCATCAAACCAATCAAGCGCGATCCTTTTACCTTCCCCTCCATAGCTTTCCACATAAGCATCTACTATAATATACTCATCTTTATATTTTTCTATATCTTCTTTGCTAGCAGCTCTAATGACTCTTATATATGGTGTTTGGAGCTGTCTAAAAAATTCATCATTCGCTTCAAAATGAATTTGAGCTATATCTATACCTGCAAAAGTACAAATATTATCTGCTTCTAATGCTTTTACATTTACAAAAAGCCCTACGGTTTTTACAAACGGCGGTAAATTTTTTATGATCTCTTTTGCCTTTTGAGGCAAAATATACCTAGGAGACTCTTCATAAAATACAAACCCTAGTGCATCCGCACCTGCCTGACAAGCTATAGTTGCATCGTCTAGATTTGTAATACCGCAGATTTTTACTTTCATTTTAATGCACTTATAGCCCGCGCAACACCGCTAGGATATTTATATACAAATGATCCTGCGACTACCACATCCACGCCTGCATCACGCAACAACTCTATATTTTGATCGCTCACACCGCCATCTACCTCGATAAGACATTCTGGATTTCTAATCTCTATAAGCGATTTGAGTCTTTTGGCCTTTTCTAGCACCGACGGTATAAACGACTGTCCTCCAAATCCTGGGTTGACACTCATTAACAATACCATGTCCACGTCTCTCAATAAAAACTCAATAGCTTCTGGTGGTGTATGCGGATTAAGTGCAAGTGCAGGACGTATACCAAGAGAGCGGATCTTTTGGATAAGTCTGTGTGGATGTTTCTCTTCTTCGATATGAAATGAGATAAATTCAGGTCTCAATGGAGCAAATAGATCTACAAAAAAAGTATTATTCTCCACCATTAGATGAATATCCAGAGGCATTGTGGTAGCTTTAGCCACAGCTTCTACCACTACCGGCCCAATCGTTAAATTTGGCACAAAATGACCATCCATCACATCAACATGCACAAAATCGCAACCGCCATCGCAAATGGCCCTTACATCATCTGCTAAATGTCCAAAATCGGCAGATAAGATACTTGGTGCTACGAGCATATATGTCCTTTTTTATTTATTATTCTTGAATCGCATTATAACACAAAAAGATTTTTTATTTAAGTAATCTTTAGGCTATTTTGGCTATAATCGCACACAAAAAATGTCAGTTTTGTCCCTTATTATAGACAAAAACACATTCATTACTTTAAATAAAGGCAGATATTATGGCAAACAGATGTGCAATCAGCGGTAAAGGTCCATTAACTGGAAACAATGTATCACACGCAAATAACAAAACAAAGAGAAGACAACTTCCAAACCTAAGAACTCTTAGAATAGCAATGGAAGACGGTACTACAAGAAAAATTAAAGTAGCTGCTTCGACTCTTAGAACTATGAAAAAAATAGCTGCAAAAGCAACAGTAGAAAACAACTAATCTTGAGCAAAGCCCAAGATTAGGACTTCAGCAGTCGGCTCTCGCAGCTGGCTGCTCTTTAATCAATTTAGTAACTCTATACTACAAAATTAAATTTGGAGAAACTCCAATGTTTCAAATTCTTTCACTAAAAAACGGTCTTGATAATGTCCAAGGTTTCTTTAATGGTTCAACCAATGTAGGTCTTCGTACCAAACCAAATGAAGACGGATCATTAGACGGTGATGTTGCTTTTATACGCAGTAACGAACCGTGTGATGTAGCGGCACGATTTACTACCAATCGTTTTGCAGCTGCACCTATCAAACACTTTCAAAGATATCCTAAAGACTTTCAGACTAATTTCATACTCATCAATGCCAAAAATGCAAATGCCATGACAGGAATAAAAGGAATCGAAGATATAGATACTCTTTTTGCAAAACTTGAGAGTAAAACTAAATTGCATAATCCTATTATGAGTTCTACCGGTGTTATCGGATATAGATTGCCTCTTGATAAACTAGCTACTGCGTTTGATAATTTCGATTTTAATGCCCGAGATAGTGAAAAAACCGCTAGAGCTATCATGACGACCGATAGCTTTAAAAAAGAGATTTGTTTCAAAGTCACACTTGATGACGGAAACTCGTTTCATATAGCAGCTATTGCCAAAGGTGCGGGTATGATAAATCCTGCTATGGCTACCATGTTGTGTTTTATAGTAACTGACGCGGATATCCCAAAAGAAGATATGGATGAACTCCTGGGAATCGCTGTAGAAAATTCATTTAACCGCATTTCAGTTGACGGTGATACTTCAACCAATGATACGGTTTTATTGTTAGCAAATAAGACAAGTATGGTATACGATAAAGATGCATTTAGAGAAGCTCTGAATAAAATTACCTTTGAACTAGCCATGATGATACTCCGTGATGGCGAAGGCGCTACTAAAGTCGTAGCTTTTGAAGTCAAAGGTGCTGCCAATGATGAAGATGCAAAAAAAGCAAGTATATTGCTGAGCAATTCTTTGCTAGTCAAAACAGCACTATTTGGTGAAGACCCAAACTGGGGGAGAATAGCATCCACTATAGGAGCAAGCGGCATAGAGTGCGATGAAGATAAGCTCATCATTCATTATGACAATCTACTTATATATTCCGGAGAGCAAAGAGAATTAGATAAGGAACGAGAAGAAAAAGCATACAAGATAATGAAACAAAACAGTTTTCATATCACATGCGATCTTGGGCTTGGAGACGGCAGCTATACTAGCTATGGTTGCGATCTTAGCTATGATTATGTCAAGATAAATGCAGAGTATAGAACCTGATGCATCTTTATATTTTAATGCACCTTTCAAGACAAAAAAGATAAAATGATATATCAAATAAATTAGGAGTAACTATGTTACATGAATATAGGGATGAAATAACTGCACTAAAACAAAGCAATGCACATTTCGCAAAAATTTTTGAAAAACACAATGAACTTGATCAAAAAGCCAAAAATGCCGATGAAGGCAGATTGCATTTAAGCGATGCAGAGCTTGAACAAATTAAAAAAGAGAAACTTCTACTTAAAGACGAAGCGCTTAAACTCATTTTGGAATTCAAAAACGCATAAGCTTAAATACTAAGAGCATAAAATCTCATCTACAATGATGGGATTTTATAAATCAACATAAACTATTTTTCTTCTAACACTTCTTTTTTTATTTTCCATACATATATAATAGCTATAACTATAATTGCACTCAAAGCTATAATAGTAGCACGGCCTAAATAATGTTCGATCAATGATTCATTTGAACCAACAAAATAACCTAAGAACATCAACACAAGTACCCATATGGCAGATCCCAGTGTAGTATAAGCAGAAAATTTAACAAGATTCATTTTGGCATAACCTGCCGGAAGAGAAATCAAATGACGAACTCCCATGATCAATCTACCGCTAAATGTAGATATTTCGCCGTGCTTGTGAAAAAAATGTTCTAATTTTTCTAGTTTTTCAGGTGACAGAAGTATATATTTGCCGTATCTAATCAAAAATGCTCTGCCATATTTCATAGCAAAATAGTAATTGAACAGCGCACCGCCCAAAGAACCAAGCACTCCCATAAGTGTAGCTATGATGAAATTCATCTCGCCTTTTTGAGCCAAATAACCAGCCGGTATCATGACTACTTCGCTAGGAACAGGCACAAATGTACTTTCTAAAAACATTAAGATAAAGATTCCAACGTATCCGACACCGCCAATGGCATCAACTATCCATTGGGCTATTTCATGCATCATTGATAAATTTACTTACTCGGTAAATGCGCCCACAGATGTAAGCTTTGTGTATCTCTTTTCCAGCATCTCTTCTGTAGACATTGCTTGAAGCTCTTTTAATGACTTAAGATAATATGTTTTTAATACATTTGCCGCACTTTGCTTGTCTCTGTGAGCACCAATTAATGGCTCATCAAGTACATCGTCTACAAGATGATGCTTCATAAGATCGTCTGGCGTGATTTTAAGTGCTTTTGTAGCTACCTCTACCTTTTTAGGATCATCCCACAATATAGCAGAACAACCTTCCGGAGAGATAACCGAAAATACCGAATAACGCATCATAGCAAGTCTATCCGCGACACTAATTGCCAAGGCTCCGCCACTGCCGCCTTCGCCTATAACAATAGAGATAAGCGGTACTTTTATACTTGTAAATTCAAATAGATTTCTCGCTATTGCTTCACTTTGACCTCGCTCTTCAGCCCCAAGTCCAGGATATGCACCCGGAGTATCTACTAACAAAAGTACAGGTATATCAAATTTCTCGGCCAATCTAACTGCTCGCAACGCTTTGCGATATCCTTCGGGATTTGGCATACCAAAATTTCTCTTGATCTTATTTTTTGTACCTCTTCCTTTTTGTTCGCCTATGACCATTGTTTTATGGCCATCAATCCAGCCAATATAACAAACAAGTGCTGTATCATCACGAAATGCACGATCTCCATGGATCTCGTGGCTATTTTCCAAGATCAATCGAATATAATCAAGTGCATAAGGACGATCCGGATGGCGCGCCAATTGAAGCTTTTGATAATCATTCAAACCGCCATAAGTTTTTTGGACTTCTTTATCCAACTCTTTTTGAAGCTTTTCAAGAGTTTGCAGATCCCCCTCGGCCTTTGCAGATTCTATAGCCTCATCTAGATGCTCGATACGTTTTTCGAAATCAAGATAAGTTACCATCAAAAATCCTTAAAGCTTTTTAAAAATAACAACACCGTTGGTTCCGCCGAAACCAAATGAATTGCTCATTGCAATATTAATATTTGCTTTTCTAGCTTCATTAGGAACATAATCCAGATCACAATCAGGATCAGGTGTAGTATAATTAATAGTTGGAGGCAAAATGCCGTCTCTCATAGCCATAAGAGTAATAACTGCTTCTATCGAACCTGCGGCTCCAAGACAATGGCCTATTTGCCCCTTGGTAGAACTTACAACAGGAACGTTTGATCCAAATACATCTTTAATGGCTGCAGTTTCATTTTTGTCATTAGCAGGTGTACTTGTGCCATGTGCGTTAATATAATCCACTTTTGGATTTCCTGCCATTGCTAGCGCAGCTTTCATGGCACGAGCAGGACCATCAACTACCGGTGTTGTGATGTGATTGGCATCTCCACTTTCACCAAAACCTATAATTTCTCCATAGATCTTAGCTCCCCTGGCAACCGCAGATTCATACTCTTCAAGCACCAAAGCCCCGGCACCTTCTCCCATTACAAATCCGTTTCTATCGCTATCAAAAGGTCTTGAAGATTGTTGTGGATTTTCGTTATTTGTACTAAGTGCTTTCATAGATGCAAATCCACCTATTCCTACAGGACAAATTGCTGATTCTGCGCCAACTACCAACATTTTATCTGCTCCGCCGATCATAATCGTTTTGGCTGCTTCAGCGATAGCATGCGTACCTGCTGCACAAGCTGTAACAGATGAAAGGTTTGGCCCTTTTAACCCGTGATCTATAGATATAAATCCTCCAAGCATATTAACAAGTGCTGATGGTATAAAAAATGGAGAAATTCTGCGCGGGCCTTTTTCTTCACATACAAGCGAGTTTTTCTCTATATTTGGAAGCCCACCTATGCCGGAAGCCGACGAGATACCAAATCTCTCTTCATTGTATCCATCCTTAAATCCAGCATCAGCCATAGCTTCTTTGGCTGCTTTTATAC
>JAFGWQ010000050.1 GCA_016937075.1 Campylobacterales bacterium
AATTGTAGAATGGTGGAGCATAGCGGGATCGAACCGCTGACCTCTTCGCTGCCAGCGAAGCGCTCTCCCAGCTGAGCTAATGCCCCACAACTTAGGAGTTGAAATTTTATACCATCAAAACCTAAAATAAGCTTAGGCATTGAAAAAATATTTGTGCGTATCTTGCTTGGAAGCAAATGGCGTAACTGAGTAAATCTCATCACCGATGATTACATCGTACAATTGATCTTTGTTGCTTTTGGCGTAAGTAATGGCTATTCGTGCGGCTAGTTCCTTGTCCGCGGGTAAGGCAGATGTACTGATAAGAGAAAACGGACCGATCACCGGTAGTGTGAATGGGATATATTTGCTGCTCTTGATCTCTTTGAGTGTTTCATTGTCCGCTTCGTCTCTCCCGACTATCAGTTTAGCCCCCTCAGGAAGCCTGAAATGCCGTCCAAATTTGAGTATCTCTATATCTTGTACATCAAAACTATCATGCGAGATGTGTTCCCTGATACGCTGGCTATAATGGATATCGGTTAGCAAACACCCTCCTCCCGGACTTTCATACTCTTCCCATCCATGCTCTGCAGCTATGGCAATCTGCCTATCTCTGCTTCTGCCGGATATATCAAGCAGTTTTTCTCTATCCACCCAACCCTCTATCTCTGGTGTCGTAGGCTCCATGAGCTTGGCCGAGAGCGGTCTAAGTATAAGTTTTTCGCTCTCATCATTTGCTAAACGGCTTACCAGCTTCATGGCATCACTTCGTTGGCTCATAGGGCGTTGGCCTAGCACTTCACCCGTGATAATAAAAGATGCATCAAGCTCACCCATAAGCTCTTTGGCGATACGAAACATGTACCCATGGCAATCTATGCACGGATTGAAATTTTTGCCGTATCCATAGACCGGATTAAAAAGGATTTTTTGTATATACTCTTCTCTCACATCTATAGCGCGAAATGAAGCCCCGGCTATTGATGCCCTTTGTCTTAGGATATCATCGATATCCTTCTTGCCGCCAAAACCTATCTTGATATGTAAAGCTATAACCTCTATGCCCATATCGGCGACTGTTTTTGCCGCCAGCATACTGTCTAAACCCCCACTAAATAATGCCAATGCTCTCATGGTCTACCATCTCTCCTCTTTCCAACTTGGGTATGATCTCTGTTTTAATCGCTCTGATCAAAAGTGCTTTTCTTCCAAACGATATAGTAGTATCTGCTGTAATGCTTTTTAGTTTGTCTTCATAATATTTGATTAGAAAATTTCTCAATGCCTTTTGCAAATCGGCTTCACTCATCACTTTGGCATGCTCATTAAGTGAGAGTTGCCGCACAAGTTGGTGCTCGCTATCCCCAATGATAATAGCTTGAAAATACTCTTCATATATCCCAAACATCGCAGGATGTACGATATTTAACACATCATCTATCATTCTTGGATACTCTAGCAATGTTTTGAGCAGACTTAGCTGTTCTATATCATACTTGGTTTGTTTTGAAATTGTGGGCATAAACTTTTGAGCGTTTTTGCCTTTGCCGAACAGTGCCGTTGACACGCCAAGCGTTGATGCCGCAAAAGGTATATAAGACTCTTGCAAAATATCGCTAAGTCCTGAGAGATATGACCTCACAGCTCCGAATGCACTCTCTTTTTCTTTCGGGTTAGATAGGTCGTATCCGCTGCCGAGTTTCTCTATGACAAACTCAATTAACGGTTTATATTCTCTAAGCAGCTTTGCTGCTAGTTCTGTTTCGCCCTTTGATATCAAATCAGCCGGGTCTTGGCCATTTGGGAAAAGTACTACCCCTCCGTCAAATCCGGCAAGAGAGAGCATTTGAGCAGCTTTTAGTGCAGCAGCAATCCCGGCCTTGTCCCCATCATATGCCAATACGATCTTTGGATCACCCTTCCGTAATAGCGGTAAATGTTCGCTCGTAAGTGCTGTACCAAGGGTGGCGACTGCTTCTTTGAACCCTCCTTGATGGAGCATGACCACATCTAGATAACCTTCGCAAATGATGATTTTCTTTGAAGCATAGATGTGCTCTTTTGCCTGATGATAACCATATAAAAGGCGGGATTTATTGAACAGTTTCGTTTGCGGGGAATTGATATATTTAGCCGGATGGTTTGAAATGGTTCGTCCGCCAAATCCTACCAATCCACCGCTTGGAGAATATATAGGGAATGTGATCCTTTCAACCAACCTCGCATACCTGCCATCCTCTCCTGTGGCTATGATACCGGCTTCTTCAGCAGTACCAAGAGGAATGAGAGTAGAATGCAAAAAATTCATCACTTCATTTCCTGATGGAACGAAACCTACACCGAATGCCTCTATAGAATTTTGATTGATCCCGCGCTCATGGAGATACGATAAAGCATTATTTGCATGACTTAAATTTTTGACATACCATGTCTGCATCGCTTCAAGCACTCTTTTTGCTTCACTGTAATCACCCTTGCCCTCACTATATCTAAGCGAAACATTGAACATGGAAGCTAACTTTTCTACCGCCTCAGGATAGGTAAGTTTTTCTAATTCCATCACGAATTTGATGCTGTCTCCGCCTACCCCGCAACCAAAGCAATGGTATATCTGCTTGCTTGGACTGACCACAAAAGATGCTGTTTTTTCGCCATGAAACGGGCAACAAGCCTTGTAATTTGCCCCTGCTTTTTTGAGCTCTATATAATTGCCTATCACATCAACAATATCAATGGTATTTTTGAGCGTTTCTATCGAAGCTGTATCTATCATCTCATCATTATAGCAAATTTGGTATAATCTTAGCAGATACAGCCAAAAAGGTATAACCAAAATGGAACATATTTTACCAAAATACAATGATCCGCTATTTAGTATCTTGCTTATTGTAGGTTTAGGTTTTGTCATTGCTGTAACGGTTTACATTTGGGAAGTATATTCAAAACAAAAAGAACATAATTCATTATTGAATTTTTTAGAAAAATTTGAAAGCAGCGAATGCAATATAAATACAAAAGATCTCATATACGAAGAACATATGCTCACCCCGTTATCAACCTTAGCTAAAGCGTTCGAACACAATGGAGAGTATCAAAAAGCTATAGAGATATATCTCTATCTAATCAAAAACATAAACGAAGAGCTGCCACAGCTTGAACTTATGGAACATTTAGGCAATACTTACTTTCATGCAGGATTTTTAGAAAGAGCAAAAACTATTTATCTAGATATATTATCAAAAAGACCAAGAAGTATATATATACTATATTCATTAGAGATAATATATGAACTAATGCATGATTTTAACAAAGCCAAAGAGACTTTAGTGCCTCTTAAAACAATGGGCGAAGACACAACTAGCCTAGAAGCTTTTTTAGAATTAGAGACGCTTATATCCGATAAAAAAATGTCCAAAGAAGATAAGAGCAATAAATTAGTAGAATTATACAAACTTTATCCATCGCTTTATCGTCCAATAATGGAACAGATTTTCCGCAATGATCATACAAAGGCATGGAATATTTTTGATGAAAATAGAATAGAAGATATTTTGGATATTTTGTGGTTCTTGGATAATGAGAAGCTAGATATGAATATTATAAACACATATGAATCTCTAAAAGTACTATATTATATCAAAGGTATTGAAGATACTTTATCGCACACTTGTGGTATATTCAGCCTTGATATGCTTGCCATTGCCAAAAACTATGGGTATGATAAAGGTGAACTATATTTTTCATATATTTGCAATAATTGCAGACATACATTTCCTGTTAGCTTCAAAAGATGTCCAAACTGTAAAGCTATCAATTCAATAAAAGTGGAGGAACAAATTGCAAAAGCAACAACGTAAAACGATAACTCTCTATTCTGACGGTTCAAGCCTAGGCAATCCTGGACCCGGAGGATATGGTGGGATACTTGAGTTTCAAGGACATTGTAAACATTTCAGTGGTGGCGAAGCACATACTACAAACAATCGAATGGAACTTATGGGGGTTATCGAAGGACTAAAACTTATAAAAGAGCCTTGTAACGTGATTATAATTTCTGATAGCAGTTATGTTGTCAATGCTATCAACAAATGGTTGCCAGGCTGGATAGCTAAAAATTTTGCTAAAGTAAAAAATGTCGATTTGTGGAAAATGTACATAGATGCTTCTGCTCCTCATACTATTAGCGCTCAATGGGTGCGTGGGCATAACGGACATATTGAGAATGAACTCTGCGACCAAATGGCAAAAGCAGAAGCTATGAAATTTAAGGAATGGCTATGAGAACCAAATTTAGTTTGCAAATATTGTCAATATGTTTGACAATTGCCGGTGCAATAGCTATGCCAAGTGATATCAATGTGACAGATGCTGAAAATAATAGATCAAAACAATATAAACAAATAGCGTGCGGTAAATGCAGTTGGTACGGTTCAAAATTTAACGGCAGCCGTACTGCTAGCGGAGAGAGATTTGACAGCACGCAAAAAACTGCTGCACACAAAACTCTTCCTTTCGGTACTCTCCTAAGAGTAACCGATACCAAAACAGACAAAAGTGTGATAGTTAGAGTAAACGACAGAGGTCCATGGGTGAAACATAGGGTGCTTGATATCTCTCAAGCAGCAGCCAAAGAACTTGGGGTAGTTGGCAGGGGTGTATTCCATGCCAAAATAGAATTAGTGAAATAGGTATTGGTATGAGATTTTTTTACATATTTATCTTTGGTACAATATTGGCTAGTGCTAATGAAAGTGTTTACGGTGAAGTCAAAAGTATAATTGCCATCATGGAGTCATCCAATAAACATACCGTAGTTAATCGTAACGGTTTTTTAGGTAAATATCAATTTGGTGCTATGAGCTTGGTTGATATTGGATTTTTGAAATTAGAAAACTATAGAGCTTTGACTTATACCAAAAAAACTAAAACTAGAGCAGCCAAAGTCATGTGGAAAGATGGATATAATCTCACAAAGTTTCTAGACGATCCAAATAATTGGAATATCGAAGGCGGAAAACAGGCTTTTTTAAATAGTACTGAACTTCAAGACAAAGCAATGGATAAAATGCTTAGAATAAATACAAAAAGACTTTCACAAAAAGGCTTTGATCTCGGCAATCCGTCGTTTGCCAAATCTATGCTGATAGCATCACATTTTGGCGGCGTAGGCAGTGCGGAAAAATACTCAAAAGAGCACAAGGATTACAAAGATGACTTTGGCACCAGCATATCAAAGTACTACAACGCAGGAAAGGGACACTATAACCCATAATATGCTATAATAAAAGCCAAATTAAGCCGTTTTATAAAGAATAACTGAAACGGCTCAAATTTTAAAAAAAGTGTGTGTTTTATGGTTGTGTCTTTGAAGCACTC
>JAFGWQ010000009.1 GCA_016937075.1 Campylobacterales bacterium
ACTCCGCCCAATACTTTTACTATAGACTCTTGTACGCTGATCATTTGAGGAGGCAGCATATCGTCCATTCCGGCCATGCTGCTGCTCGGAGGCATCTCTATGCTTATTTTGAGGTCATCGAGTTCACCGCTTCTAAATTTTTGACGCATTTTTTCAAGAGTATGTATATATTCTTCTTTTTTTTGCTCATTTGCACCATCGGGGAGATGAGGAAGAAGTTTTTCTAGGATCTTATCTTCAACATATTGTTCTATTTTATCTCTATTTTTTTCATTTTCACTCTCTCTGGTGAGTTGCAATCCAATATTTGCCAAGTCCCTTATCATAGACTCTACATCTCGCCCTACAAATCCTACTTCTGTATATTTACTGGCTTCTACCTTGATAAAAGGAAGTTGCATCATTTGCGCCAAACGTCTAGCAATCTCAGTTTTACCTACGCCTGTGCTGCCGATCATTAGAATATTTTTTGGCATAATATCTTTTTGCAGGTCTTCTGGAAGCTGCATCCGTCTATATCGGTTCCTTAGGGCAATGGCTATGGTTCTTTTGGCATCATCTTGGTCTATGACGTATTTATCAAGATAACTTACGATCTCTTTCGGAGTAAGATGCTCTATATTGCTATTTTTCATTACAGCTCCAAAGTAGTTATGTTCGTATTCGTATAGATGCACAGTTCGCCGGCTATTTTGAGGGATTCTTTTACTAATTCCGTAGCATCAAGTGTGGTATGTTTACTTAGTGCCCTAGCAGCCGAGAGAGCATATGCTCCGCCACTCCCGATTGCAGCTATTACTCCATCTTCGGGTTCAACTACATCCCCGTTTCCACTTAATATAAATAAATGTTTTCGATCAAGAACGAGCATCATGGCCTCTAATTGCCTTAAATGTTTATCTCTACGCCATAATTTTGAAAATGCTATAACAGAACGAAAAAGATCACCTTTTTTTTCACTCAAGATCGTTTCAAACATATCAAAAAGTGTAAATGCATCCGCAGTGCTTCCGGCAAATCCTGCTAAAATTTTACCGTCATACAAAGTGCGAATTTTTGTTGCATTGCCTTTTAGAACAGTATTGCCAAAAGTGACTTGACCATCTCCACCGATCACTGCTTTGTCGGGCGCTTTATATGCAAGTATGGTGGTTGCTTCAAACATTATTCAATTCCTATTACTTCTACTTTTAAAGTTGCATGGATACCATGTCCTAGTTTTGCGTCTACATCATGAATGCCGGTGGATTTAATCGGTTTATCAAGATGAATATTTTTTTTATCCACAATAAAGCCGAATTGCTCATTTATAGCAGATGAAATGTCATTGTTACCGACTGAACCTTGTATGCCAATAGGTGCACTATGTTTTTTGATAATAATATGCTTTGATTCAAGCACATTTTTTTCGTTTGTTAGTTTTGCGATCTCTTCTTTTTCTCTCAAAGCCATCAACGCTTGCTCTTCTTGCCAATTTGATATTACCTCTGGAGTAGCTAACTTGGCAAGTCCTTTGTTGATCAGAAAATTTTGACCGTAACCATCTTTGACTTCTTTGATCTCTCCGGCTTTTCCTAATGTTTTTACTTCTTTTATAAGTAGAACTTTCATAAAATATCTTTTCCTTTTGGTAAATATATATGTTATTGTATCCTATTTTATATGAGTGTGAAATGAAATATTTTTGGATTTATAATTACAAAGTATTTGTTGACATTATGTGATTTTTTGGAATGATTTTTATTTTAAAAAGAGATTTGCCATAGCGAGACTTTTTAAGTCTTCGCTATATTTTAAAATGAACTTATAGAGCGTCTGCGTCTTCTTCTCCGGTTCGAATACGAAGAACATGATCGATTGTGCTGACAAATATTTTTCCGTCACCAATTTTGCCGGTTTTGGCAGCTTTACTAATAGCATCGATCGCTATACGGGCATATTCGTCGGTACTTACGACTATCTCTATTTTTATTTTAGGAATAAACTCTACTACATATTCTGCGCCACGATAAAGTTCTGAATGACCTTGTTGTCTTCCATAGCCTTTGACTTCGCTTACCGTAAGACCGGTGATACCAGCTTCAACTAAAGCATCTTTTACCTCTTCAAGTTTGAACGGCTTGATAATTGCTTCTATTTTTTTCATACTATATTCCTTATGTAATCTTAGTAATATTATAGGTAAGAACCTATTAAAGGTTCATTACTTTTTCACCATGAATCGCTTCATCGAGACCCATTTCCTCTGTTTCGCTATTTACTCTGCTTCCTCCGGTTAATATTGAAGATATATAATATACCGCAATAGTGCCGACAAGAGTAAACAGTCCTACGACCAAAACAGATTCTGCTTGAACAAAAATTTGTCCCAATCGATCATTATTGTCTTTAAGCGGTCCGTCCCACAATAGGGCTTTTTCATTAAGCGCCAAGACCCCTGTAGCAATAGCGCCCCAAAGGCCTGCTAGGAAGTGTACTCCAAAGGCATCTAAACTGTCATCATATCCAAGTTTTTTCTTGAGTACGGTTACTCCAAAAAATGCTATCAAAGCACCTATGATCCCTATGATCAACGAACCTCCAACTCCTACAAAGCCCGCAGCCGGTGTAATAGCTACAAGTCCTGCAATTGCACCTGTGGCAGCTCCGAGCAAAGTAGGTTTTTTAAATACCATTTGTTCAATCAATACCCACGTGATCGTAGCAATTGCAGCAGCGATCGTGGTGGTTAGCATTGCAACTCCTGCTATTGCATTTGCACCAAATGCGGATCCTGCATTAAAGCCATACCATCCAAACCATAACAGTCCGGCACCAAGTGCAGTTACCAGTACGCTCATAGGCTTCATAGCCACCTTGCCATATCCGGCTCTTTTCCCGACAAGCATAGCTAATACCAATCCGGCTAATCCACCGTTCATGTGTACAACGGTTCCGCCTGCAAAGTCTAGCGCTCCTTCATTAAACAGATATCCGCCTCCCCATACCATATGCGCAATTGGAGCATATACAATGATGGTCCACAAAGCTACAAAAACTATCCATGTAGAAAATTTGATTCTCTCGATAGCCGCACCGGCAGCAATTGCAACAGTAATGGCTGCAAAGGTACCCTGAAATACGACAAATACAAATTTTGGATATAGTTGTCCTAGCTCCACACTTGCAAGATCAGTCCAGCTGATGCCGTTAAGCATTATGTGTCCAAATCCGCCTATTACATTATTTAATGCTCCTTCCATTGTACCAAATGCGATTGAAAAGCCTGCAATAATCCAAGCAATGAACCCGACAACAAAAGCCATAAATACCATACCATAGGTATTGAGAGCATTTTTCGATCTGCTCATACCGCCGTAAAATAAAGCAAGCCCTATCGGTGTCATAAGCATTACAAGAGCTGTTGATATCATCATCCAAGCGGTATCACCGCTATTAAGTGCAGGTGCAGATGTGGCATTTTGATCTGCAAAAGCAACCGTTGAGATTAAGAGTCCTAAAAGGACCGACTGTTTTACTTTCATCTTCTTTCCTTTGTGGTTGAATTACAAGTAAATAATAACAATAATTTGCATACTTATAATGCTACATTATGATTAAAAAATAGGCAATTATAAAATGAGAGGAATTTGAAATTTGATCGTTTCAGGTTTTATAGAAGATGCTATATGTGTTTGATTTGCTAATTGATTGATCTCTTCATCATAGCCAATCGTTCTTTGCGGAGCTTTTAAAATAAGTTCGATCATTTGATGCTTTTTGTCATCTATCAATATATATTCGCCAACAATTAGTTTAAGAACCACACTGAGTGAAGGTGAGTTGATAAAAGAACTTAATGCTTTTCTCAACATTATTGAAAAATAATTTTGGTCAAGCTTGAATGCTGGAAGCTCTTGATCTACAAATAAAGATATGGCAGCATTGCTTTCTAGTTGAAATAATGTTATATTTGCTTCCAATATAGTATTTATATCAGTAGGAATAAGAGATTCATTGCTAATAGATATTTTGGTTTGAACTAGAGGTTTGTTATATAATCTTAGATAAATTTGCTCATCAGTTTCATATCCGACCATAAGTGAATAAAACGAAAATGATTCATACTCTAAAGAATGTATGGTACTTTTATGTCCAAAAGTTTTTGGTGCATAGGTAAGTGTTAGATCATATAGCTCTTTTGTGCCGACATAGCATAATAGCATTTCAGCAGCGTTATTGAGATATATAATATGTCCGGATGAATCAAATAAAATAAATGGGTTGTTGTCAGTTTCAACAAAAAGTTTAAAGTCAATTGATTCCAAGTTCATATACCTTTTTCCTTAACGTATTTCTATTGATACCCAGTATGCTAGATAATTTTAATTGAGATCCAAATTTATCTAATCCTGCCCTAATAAGAGGATTTTCAAAAATAGGAAGATATTTTGCGTAGTCATTATTGCCGCCGAGCTCTTTTTCAAAATAATTATATAGTATCCGTTCTATCTTGTCGGGAGTAATAGTATTATATGCTTGATGTTCAAAAATAGCTTTTTTTAATGATCTGGTATTATCAGTTAGGTCAATTTTGGTTAAGTCTAATGGTAATATGTCCTTTGTCATAA
>JAFGWQ010000051.1 GCA_016937075.1 Campylobacterales bacterium
AGCTTTATTAGTACCGTGTCCGGCATAATTTTCTATATATATTAAGTTGCCGGTACTTGACATTGTGACAACTGATCCGCCGCCAACTTTTTCCATTCGTTTAGCTGCTTCTTGTGTGCCGACTACAAATGCATTGACCGTTGCAGTGTGGATATTATTTAATCCTTTTGGTTTAAGACGCATAAACTTGCCATATCCTCCAACTACAGGGCGACCGTAAATCATTGCATTGCTTACAAAGAAATCAACTCTGTCAAAATCTGCATCTATTGCTTCAAAAAGAGGTTTAAACTCATCTAACTCTAAAATATTTAGAGGATATGCTTTAGCTTTAATATTGTATTTGCTCTCCCACTCGGCAGCTAATCCATTGGCAACTTCGACATTGCTATTGTATGTAAATGCGATATTTACTCCGTTTTGTGCAAATTTCTCGGCTATTGCTTTCCCGATACCTTTTGTAGCTCCTGTGATAACTAATGTTTTACCATTCATATTCGACATTTATTTTACTCCTACTATTTGATAATTTTTCATTACGTTTTCGATAGCCTTCATATTTTCCAAGCTTGGTGCTACAAGCGGAAGGCGATATTCAAGTGTTTCGATAAGTCCTGCTATATACATTGCTGCTTTTATGGGAATAGGGTTGCTTTCACAAAAAAGCACTTTATTAATAGGATAAAGAGATTCATTTATAGCTCTTGAAGTATCAAAATCTCCATTTAGTGCAGCATGTACTAAACTTGCTTTCAAATTAGGCAAAAGATTTGAAGTTACAGATGTAATACCTACGCCGCCACTGGCTAGTATAGGAAAATCTATCACATCATCACCGCTAAATATGGCCAAATCAGGACATTTATGGCGAAGTTCTATCACTTTATCCAATGAACCGCCGGCTTCTTTGATGCCAAATAAATTTGGAAGTTCTAAAAATAATCTACTTACGGTATCAGCACTTATATCTACTCCTGTTCTGCCAGGAACATTATAGAGCATAAAAGGAATCTCAACAGCTCCAGCTATTGCTTTATAGTGTTGATAAAGCCCTTCTTGGCTTGGTTTGTTATAATATGGACTTACTGAAAAAATAGCATCAGCCCCGCACGATTGCGCATAGCGAGCTATTTCTATGGCTTCATGTGTTGCATTGCTTCCCGCTCCTGCTAGTACCTTTGTGTTTGTACCTTTACATACTTCAACTGCAATTTCAATACATCTTTTATCTTCATCATAGCTTAGCGTTGCGCTCTCTCCTGTTGTGCCTACAGGACATACCGCGTCTATACCGTTGTCTATTTGTCTTTGAATTAGCCTAGCATATGTTTGCTCATCTAGTTTGCCATTTTTAAATGGGGTAATTAATGCTGTTGTTGCTCCCGTTATAGGGTGTGTTCTCATTGATGTTTCCTTAGGATAAGTGTCGTAGAGTGACTATTATCAAAATATTTATTTGCTATATCTTTGATATCTTTTGGTGTTATTTTATCCAATTTCTCTTCATAATGAAGTAATGGATCTATATCTCCCATAGCATAATAATCCCCAAATAATCCGGCAACAGAGCTGGAACTCTCCAATGAATATATAAATTCTGCTTTTATATTTATCTTAGCGCGGTCAAGTTCAGCTTTTGTGATGCCGTCTTTTTTTATCTTTTCAAGTTCAGTCAATATCTCTTTTTCTGCCTTTTGCGAATCTACCCCATTGCTGCAAAGCCCCATTATTAGAAATACGCCTGGATCTTTTAGTTCCATATTGTATGCAGATATTTGGTTGAATAGTTTCTTTTTATTTACAAGTTGGCTATCAAATCTACTGCTTTTGCCGCCGCTTAATATTTGGCTAATAACGCCTAATGCTACTTGATCGTTGTGAGCAAAATTCGGGATACCGTATGCTATCGCTATAGTATCTACTTTATTGCTTTCTTTGTTTAGTATTACTCTTTTAGCTCCGTCATTTGGAGGCTCGATCGCTTTTACTATAGGAATTTCTCGTTTGTTTTTTAAATCACCAAAGATCTTTTTGGCATCATCAAATACTTCTTGCGGTTTTATATCACCGGCCACGACAAGTATGGCATTATTTGGTTGATAGTGATTTTCATAAAAATCTCTTATATTCTCAATTTTCCATGAGAGTATATCTTCCATAAAGCCGATAGGAAGCCAATGATATGGATGGTAAGTATAATGGGTATTGAAAATTCTAAAATAGAGATACCCCATCGGATTATTGTCGGTGCGCAAGCGTCTCTCTTCTGCTACTACATCTCTTTCTTTTTGGAACTCATCATCTTTTAGGGATAGATTGTGCATAAGTTCTGCAAACAATTCAAGCGATTTGGTTAGATTTTTATTGGCTGTTTTGATGTAATAATATGTTTTGTCAAATCCTGTAGCCGCGTTATTGACACCTCCTCCTTTTTTGACTATGGCATCAAAGTCCCCGGCAGCTAAATTTTTTGTAGACTTAAAACTAAGATGTTCGAGCATGTGCGCCATGCCCGTTTGTCCTAGTATTTCATTTCTGCTGCCAACTTTATAGTAAATACTTGATGTTATTACGTTAGAATCGTTATGCATCGGTATGACTACTACTTGCATTCCGTTATTTAATGTTTTTGTAAAATGTTGAGGCAATGAATTTGCCATAGTTACTCCTATCCATCCCAACCATAATATGAGAATTAGTTTTATTTTTAAGCTTTGCAATTTGCACCTATAGCTTGAGATATGTGCGTGTATCCGTCTTTTTTGAGCAATTGAATAAGACCCGTATTGATATTCTTGGCTAAACTCGGACCTTTGTATATAAGCATGCTATATATCTGAACCAAAGATGCTCCATCTTTGATGCGTTCGTACGCTTCGTGTGCACTATCTATGCCGCCAACCGATATAAGAATGGTCTTGCCGTAAAACTCTTTGCCGAGGGCTTTAAATAATGTTCTGCTTTTTTCTTTGAGCAGTTCTCCGCTGATGCCCCCAAAGTCTTTGGCGCGAGGAGTAAGGCTGTAATCGATAGTCGTATTTGTAGCAATTATTCCGCTTGCACCCGCATCTATAGCAACTTTGCACAAAGTTATAGCATCATTGCTGCTCATATCCGGAGCAATTTTGAGCAGTATAGGTTTTGAGGTAATATTTTTTGCCATTGTAAAAAGAGAAGTTATAAACTTTTCGTTTTGTAGATTTCTCAAACCAGGTGTATTTGGAGAAGAGATATTGATAACTATATAATCTCCAAAATTACCTAGATGCTTGATGAGAGTTTCATAATCACTCAGTGCGTCTTCTTCGCTTGTAGTTTTGTTTTTGCCTATGTTGATACCGATAGGATATGTAGAGTTTGTATAGTTTTTAAGTTTGCTTGCCATAGCTTCCATGCCGTGATTGTTAAATCCCATAGCATTTTGGATCGAGTTATCTTCTATCAGGCGAAAAAGTCTTGGTTTTGGATTGCCGTCTTGAGGCTTTGGCGTTACGGTACCTATCTCAGTAAAACCAAATCCCAGGGCCCTCATAGCTTCTATATGATCTCCGTCTTTGTCAAAACCGGCTCCAAGCCCTACAGGATTATCAAATGTTTTTCCAAAAAACTCTTGGGCTAGCACCGGATCTTGTTTGACAAAATATTTAGCCAACAATGACTGCAGAAGCGATGATCTTTCTACTATTTTGAGCCCAAAATTTGCTAAGCCGTGAGCATCTTCAGGATCTAGCTTGAAAAGTAATTTTTTTAACGTATTATATGAAAAAAATGACACCAAATACTCCACTATAAATATGCAATAGTATATCCAAAACTCACTAAGAGTGCAATGATTGCTATTTTGCTAGCGATGATATGAGCTTTTGGTATCCACCGCATGATGAACTAAGTTCGCTGTGGGTTCCTTCACAAATAATTTGCCCGTTTTGAAAATAAAATATTTTATCTGCATTTTGGATACTGCTTAGTCTATGTGCCACTGCTATGGTGATCATCTCATTTTTCAGCTTTGCTATAGCTTCTTTTATCATCTTTTCACTTGTGTTATCAAGTGCAGATGTGGCTTCATCAAGTATCAAAACATCAGGGTTTTTATATAGAGCCCTTGCCAATGCAATTCGTTGTTTTTGCCCACCGGAAAGATTTGAGCCTCTTTGCGCTAGAACCGTATGTATGCCTTTAGGCAGTTTGGATACAAAATCATAAGCGTGTGCTTTTTTGAGAGCTTCGATCACTCTGGTTTCATCTATTTCTTTACCATATGCAATATTTGCCGCGATGGTATCATTAAAAATCATGATATGCTGTGTGACATAAGCTATTTTATCATGTAGTGATTCTAGGGTAAAATTATTTATATTTTGATCATTTATAAGTATTTGTCCGTTGCTAGGATCATAAAATCTGACAAGTAGATTGACAAGTGAACTTTTGCCTGCTCCGCTGTCGCCAACTAGAGCATAAAAATTGCCTTTTTGGAGTTTCAAAGATACATTTTTTAAAGCCTCATGATCATCATAGTATAAAGATACATTGTTTATCGATATAGTATCTATACTATTTTTTAATAAATCGTCTCCGCCCTTTATGTCTGCTTTGATATTGAGCAGTTCCATCATTCTTTCATTCGCACTGATTGCGTCTTGAGCCCTATTATAAAGTCCGGATAATCTGCGTATAGGATCATAAAGCATAAAAAGCGCAGCACTAAAAGCAAAAAAACTTCCCACGCTCATATTGCCGTTAATAACCTCCATTCCTCCTATATATATAACAAGACCGATGGCAACTGAGCCCAAAAGCTCCATGATGGGTGATGTGAGTGCATTGACTTTGATCTGCTTCATTATATATTTGAAAACCGTACTATTTTCTATCGCAAATCTAGCTATTTCAAATTTTTGAGATGAATTTGATTTGATAACCTCTATATTTGAAAATACTTCTTCGAGTCTTTGAGTCATGTCAGCTGTACTTACTTGTGAGAGTTTGGAGTATCTGCGCATTTTTTTTGATAATTTGGATAGCGGAAATATAGCCAGCGGCATGACAACTATAAAATAGAATGCCAGCTTTGGATTTTGATAAATCACATAACCTCCCAGAGCTATGATGGTGAGAATTTCTCTTATGAGCTCAGGTATGATATTGGCTACTACGGTTTGTATGCGAGATATATCGTTTGTGATACGAGACAAAAGCTCACCTGAGTGCATTTTTCGAAAAAATTCTATATCCAAAATAGTTATATGCGCCAAGAGCTGTTCTCTCAATTTTCTTATTACATCTTGTCCTATATATGCTGTGTAGTAAGTCTGGATATAGCGGCCAATGCCTTTTAGCATAAATACCATTACCAATGCAAAAGGCACGACAAATAGCATATGTTGGTCTTTTTTGATAAAAATATCATCCATTACCGGTTTTATTATGTGAGCGGTACCGGCTGTGCCTATAGCAACTGCTATCATACCTATAATAGCAAATGCAAATTGTCTTTTGTAATCTTTAAAATATGGCAAATATTGTTTTAAAAGATTTTTCAAGAGAGTTTCTCCCACACAGTACCGCCTGCTGTATCCATGATATTAATATCCATCTCGTTTAATTGGTTACGTATTTGGTCAGCCAGAGTAAAATCCTTTTGTTTTTTCGCTTCACCCCTTTGTTCTATAAGAGCTTCGATTTGTGCCTTTAATGTATCATCTACCCCTAATTGGAAATATGAAAAAGGATCTTTTTCTCCAAAACCAAGCAATGTATTGATAAATTCAATGTTTCCCATGATCTCTTTTTTGAGATTTTTATCATTTGGATTAGAATCAAGAGCTTCGTTTGATCTAGCTATCATATCATCAATAACGCTCAGGGCGACTGAGATATTAAGATCATCTTGCATAGCCCCTAGAAGCGCTGTTTTGAATTCACTATTTGCCGTACCGGGCATAGAGCCGATAACTCTTTTTTTGAGACGATATAGCTTGTCAAGTCTTTTTTTTGATTGAAGCAGATCTATTTCATTGAAGTTAAAGTCATTTCTATAATGTACGCTTGTCAGATAAAATCGCAAAATCTCACCATTATAGGCTTGTAATGCATCCTTGAGAAAAAAACTATTGCCTAGGCTTTTGCTCATTTTTTCACCGTCTACTTGTACAAAACCATTGTGCATCCAGTATTTAGCTAGAGCATGACCTGTGGCACATCTGCTCTGACTTGCTTCATTTTCATGGTGTGGAAAAAGCAAATCAGCACCTCCGCCATGGATATCTATACTATACTCATTAGTACCGTTTGTATGTTTTGCTATCATAGCAGAACACTCTATGTGCCATCCAGGCCGGCCGCGACCAAATTTTGTATCAAAACATACATTGTCATTTTCACCACAAGCCTTCCAAAGTGCAAAATCTTTTGGATTTTTCTTTTCGGATATATGCTCTATGCGGCTTACCGTGTCGTCATTTACTTTTTTGGACAAGCTTCCGTAAAGTTCATCTTTTGAAGTGTCAAAATAGACATCACCGTTCGATATTTGATAGGCATAGCCTTTGGAGATGAGAGTTAATATCATATCCTCCATCGCATCAATTGATTCGGTAGCTTTGGGTGAAATTGTAGGCCTCAAAACGCCGATTGCATCCATGTCTTCCAAATAGCGATTAGTATAGAAATCAGTAATTTCATGAAGGCTTTTGCCTGTTTGCTGCATCTTGGCTATGATCTTGTCGTCAACATCGGTAAAGTTACGGATAAATGTCACCTCGTAACCGCTAGCATTTAATGCTCTAGCAAGCAGATCAAAACTCAATGCACTTCTGGCATGCCCCAAATGGGCATCATCATACACCGTTGGCCCGCAAACATAAAGTGTGGCTTTGCCCTCTTGTATAGGCTCAAACTTTAACTTTGTTTTTTGGACGCTATCATAAATATACATACTGTTCCTAACGAATAAGATGAATTAAAAATTGGTTAATAAAATACAATATTATACCAAAAATAGTCATGCCGATTAAAAAATATAATGTTTTAATGTTTTTTATAATCTCTACAAATCTATCCCAGCCAACTTCTTTGATAGTCAAAACCATTTGGGCCATCCCGCCTATACTTCCTGCTAGAGCCAGCCCCGCAGCTCCAAATGGCTGCATAAGAATAACAGAAAATATCAAATTGATCACTAATGATATGACAGCAATTTTGGCCGCTTTGATGTGTTTGTGCATAGCATAAAGATAAAGTGAAAAAAGCTTCGCTAATCCAAAAGGAATGAGCCCTACCATATACATCATAAGTACATCGGCAGTATTGCGCGTATCTTGTGGAGTAAAATTACCTCTTTCAAACAAAAGCCACACTATAGGTTCAGCAAGAAGTATTCCGCCAAGCACTGATACACCCAAAAGCAGATTTAAAAGCCAAAAGGCTTTGCTTAGGTTAGCAAATGCAAGAGTCTCGTTTTCATTCTTGATGGCTTTTGAGATAGCAGGGAATAGGGCAGTTGTAATAGCAAGAGCGATTATGGCAAACGGGAGCTGAAAAACCCTATTGGCATAAAATAGATACGATACAGATCCGGCTACTAGAAATGAAGCTAAGCTAGTATCTATAAAAGAGGCTATTTGCGCAGTGGAATTCCCTACAACGGAGGGGATGAACAATTTTTTGAATTTGCTCTCTTCTTGCCGGACATCTTTTACTTTTCTATACTTCCAGCCGCCTATTAAAATTTTAGATAATCCCTTTTTACGAATTGCAAAAAGGTGAGTAAGCACTTGGAGAAGTCCTCCAACCAGGATAGAAAAACTCAGAGCGTAAACTATAGTTTCAGGACTGCTTTTAGCATAATAGATCAAACAAGCGATCATTGCGATATTTAGCCAAACAGTAGAAAATGCTGTTGTAAAAAAATGTTCTTTGTATTGGAGGAGGGTGCCTAGAAAAGTAACTATAAATATCAGATCTAAATACCAGAAATTTATAACCGTCAGAGGAGCTGTCTTGGATATTAGATCTGGTCCCCAATCCCACGCCAAAAGTTTGGTAAAAAATTCCGGAAACAGCGTAACAAGAAAAGAAAAAGCTATGATGATCAACATAAAACGCAAAAATATAGCAACAGCAAAAACACCTTTTTGGCGAGAGGCTACATATGAGGGCATAAAGCTTTGTGTGAAAGAGCCTTCTGCAAATATCCTGCGAAATAGATTTGGAAACTTAAATGCCATGAGAAAGACGTCGCTCCATACGCTGGCACCTAGCGTAGATGTCATCATAATATCGCGTCCCAATCCTGTCACGCGGGATATAAGAATGCCAAATGAGTTACTAAATATTGATTTAAATCGCATATTGCCCACTAATCGTAAAATTAAATGAGATTATATCAAAATAACCCTCAGCTTTATAATGAGGTAAGTTTCATGTCATTTTGACATATTTTTGTGACTCAAATCTGCTTTTTGATATACTCCAAAAAAATAAAGGAGTTAATTGATGATAGTAGGTATCAAAGGGACGATAGAACATAAAGAACCCACACTGCTGCATATCAATAATCATGGTCTTATATATGAAGTGCTTGTATCGCTTCATACATCACAAACACTTGATTCTAATGAAGTGAAACTTTTTGCTACACAGATCATTCGTGAAGATGCGCATTTGCTTTTTGGTTTTGCTTCTAAAGATGAAAAAAAAATGTTTGATACATTGCTTAAGATAAATGGCGTAGGCCCCAAAGTGGCACTAGCAATCTGTTCTACTTTTTCTCCGCAGACATTTGCCAAGGTTATCAACTCCAAAGATGTCTCAATGCTCAAACGAGTTCCTGGGATCGGGCCCAAAGCTGCAAGCAGGATATTGGTGGAGTTGGCTGATTTTATAGTTGATAGTTCCAGTGTCAATAATATTGGCAGTTCAATGAATGAAGCTATGATGGCGCTAGAGGGCCTAGGGTTTAAAAAAGATGAGGTCAAAAAAGCCCTTAGCGGATTAAGCGGCGATACTGCAACACTTGTCAAAGAGGGACTAAAAAAACTGCAAAGGCTGTAAAAGTTTTATTATTTTACGATGGAAGTACTCTTTTTGCGCCCACAAAAGTATTTGAATAAGAACCGCTATTAAGAGGTGAAATAATGATACCTCTATCCTTTGATGCGGCATGTATGAATTGACCGTTTCCTACGTATATACCTACATGTGTGATCGGAATATTTCGTTTTTTGTCTGTCATGAAAAATACCAAATCACCTTGTTTGAGATGATTAGGATCTATAGGCAATCCAACTTTTGATTGTGCCAGCGCAGTACGAGGCAGTTTGACTCCATGTTTGCCATATAGATACTGGACATAACCCGAGCAGTCAAATCCTCTCGGATTTGTCCCACCCCATACATATTTGCCGCCTTTATGATTTTTGGCATCTTCAATGAGTGAGTTTTGATTGGTATCCCCAATACAATAAGAGTTGTTTGCTTGATAGGTTTTTGGAGTTTTTTGAGGGCTTTGCTCTTTTTGTTTGTTTGCTGCCTCCGCTTTTATGGCTAATATTTTTTGTTGCTGCAGTTCATTATAAAATGCTTGATATGAGTATTCTTTTGTATTTTGGCTCAGAGCAAGATTGTCTTTGTGTTTTATGATGCGTTTATATGCTACATCTCCGTTTGAACCGGACACACTAAATATATTTGCTCCAAATAAAATCATAGTAAACACTAAAAAAATAAATACTTTTTGCATCATAATTTTAATCCGTATGTTTTTTGCATTATAGCATGTTTTGACTTTTTGGATATAATGCCGCCATGATACCTGTTGTGATAATAGGCGGTGGAGCTAGCGGACTTATGCTGGCTTCATTATTGCCCAAAAAAAGCGCCATTGTTATAGAGTCAAATCCAAAAGTCGGAGCAAAGCTTTTAGTAAGCGGCGGGGGCAGATGTAATGTCACCAATGAAGTCGTAAGCAGTGACAATTATTTGGGAGATAAAGATTTCATATCAAGCGTATTGAGACAATTTGATCAAAATGCACTCTTAAATTGGTGTGATGCTAGAGGTTTAGGCTTGATATCTCAAAAGAATCACCAATATTTTTGTCCAAACAGTGCTAAAGAGATTGTTTCGATCTTGACAAAAGAGAGTTCGAAGCAGACAGTATTATTGAATGAAAAAGTTGTCAGTATCTTGTCTGACAAAGACGGCTTTTTGGTGCAAACCAACAAGCAACAAATCAAATCAAAGTCTGTAGTTGTCGCATCTGGAGGCTTAAGTTACCCAGTTTTAGGTGCAAGTGATATCGGCTATAAGTTAGCTCAAAATGTTGGTCACCGTATTAGTAAGCTCGCTCCTGCCTTGGTAGGATTTACCCTTCAAAAAGAACAGTTTTTTATGAAAGAACTTAGCGGTTCATCGGTCGGTAATGTTGAAATTAAAGTAGGCATAAATAGTTGTAAAGGAGATTTGCTCTTTGCACATAAAGGTATTAGCGGCCCAAGCGTACTTAATGCATCTTTGTATTGGGAAAAGGGATCTATATCTATTGATTTTTTACCTAATTTTAGATGGAAAAGCCTATCTGGTTCCAAGAAAAATATAAGCACACTGCTTCCGCTTCCAAAACGGGTAATGAAAGCATTATTGGAGCACTTGTCTATCCCAGATAAGCCTTTCGTGGCATTATCAAAAGAAGAACGAGATAGATTGTATGAATTACACAACTATACTCTTGCACCTGCGGGCACGTTTGGTTATAGCAAGGCTGAAGTTACCAAGGGAGGAGTGTCTATAGATGAAATAGATGTTTCTAGCATGATGAGTAAAAAAATTGATAGTTTGTATTTTATCGGGGAAGTGCTAGATGTCACAGGCGAACTTGGCGGATACAATTTACAATGGGCGTTTTCATCAGCCTTTGTATGCGCAAAGGCATTAAATAAATATCTTTGAATCAATAAATGGATCGTCGCCCTGAACTTGTTTTGGTATCTCATTATTAGACCCTGAAATAAATTCAGGGTGACGAT
>JAFGWQ010000052.1 GCA_016937075.1 Campylobacterales bacterium
AGTTTTATGTTTGTATAATATAACATCATATTATAAAAGGAAACGCAATGAAAACAAAATCAATCATATTGTCTGCCGGATTGATTTCTTTACTCATTTTTGCCGGATGTAAAGAAAAACCGTCTGATAGTAATGCCAGTACTGCTGTACAGGCTGAAAAAACTACAGCTTCGGCACCAACGGATGAGCTAGCAAAAAGAGTTTTAGCAATGGGCCTCAAGCCTATACCTACAGATCCGGAAGAATTAAGAAAACTAACAGAAGATGTGAACAATACTTTTTCAGAAGAGAAAATAGAATTGGGTAAAAAACTATATTTTGATCCTAGATTATCTCAAAGTAGTTTAATAAGCTGCAACACCTGTCACAACCTTGCACTTGGTGGTGTAGATGGAGTTGAAGCTGCAATTGGAGACAAATGGACCGCCAATCCTCATCACTTAAATTCTCCCACTGTTTATAATTCGGTCTTTAATAAATCACAATTCTGGGATGGAAGAAGCCCACACTTAGAAGACCAAGCCGAAGGACCGATGCAAGCAAGTCCTGAAATGGCTTCTTCTAAAACGCTAATCGAACAAAGAGTAGTTTCAATTCCTGCCTATGTAGAAGAATTTAAAAAAGCTTACGGCGATGATGTGAAAATCACTTTTGAACTCATAGCAAGAACTATAGGGCTGTTTGAGAGAACCTTGGTTACTCCTTCTAGATTTGATGACTTTTTAAACGGTGATAGCAATGCACTTACAGCTGAAGAAAAAGAAGGCTTGAAACTATTTGCAGATAAAGGTTGTACTGCTTGTCATACCGGTATTGCTCTTGGCGGAGATATGCAAAGCTTTGATGCACAAGGAATTTATAAATACAAAGATGTGGGCGACTTCACAGGCAATGCAAATAAAATGGTAAAAACTCCAACTCTTAGAAATATAGAGGAGACTGCTCCATATTATCACAATGGTAAAGTATGGACTCTAAAAGAAGCTATCCAAGAAATGGGCAGAGTACAATTGAATACACAAATTAGCGATGAAGATGCAGCTAAAATTGAAACATTCCTCAAATCACTCACCGGTAGAAAACCTGCTGTTACTTATCCTGTACTTCCTGCTAGTACACAAAAAACTCCTCAACCTATCGTTAAATAATTAACACTTTGACATCCTTTTGGATGTCACATTTTATACTCCTTTGACAATCATGCCAAACTTGTTTTGGCATATATTTTGCTTTTATAATATTTTTTCAACATTATGCTAACTCATCATTGTTGCCTAAAATTTAATCATATTTATTGTTATTTTATGTTCAATATGTTGTTATACTTTGTTACATCACAATAATAAGGAGAAAAGATGAAAGTAAAAACACTGGGTTTAATAGCAATAATTTCAATGAGCAGTACTCTATATGCGGGCGGCGACATAGCTCCGGTTGAACCGGCCATAATTGCTCCTGCTCCGGCAATAGAGGAGTCATTAGATTTTACATATTCAGCCAATATGGCATTGACTAGCAATTATGTATGGAGAGGTATTACTCAGACAGATAATTCACCGGCTATTCAAGGAGGAATAGATCTTGGATATAAAGGTTTTTATGCTGGGGTGTGGGGCTCGAATGTAGAATTTGGTTCGGTTTTAGATGAGTCAATGGAACTCGATTTCTATGGTGGATACAAAGGTGAGATAGTTGGAATCGGATATGATCTAGGATATATAGAATATGCATATCCACACAACTCTTCAGCTCTTAATTTTGGCGAAGTATATGTAGGCTTAAGTAAAAGTATTGATAATCTTGGGTTGTCAGGAAAATATTATTTTGGCGCAGATGCTCCATCAGGCGTAAAAAAATTAGACTACTATGAATTTGGCGCAAGTTATGCTCTTCCTTATGATATATCACTAGGGGCAACTTATGGAGACTACGAAGATGTTGGCAACAATTACAGCGTAAAACTTTCTAAACCGATAGGAAAATTTACAGTTAGTTTAGCATATACTGATTTCAATGCAGATAGTGTTGGCGCATATCCTGATCAAGACCATGTTGTTGCTACCATAAGCACATCATTTTAATATATAACTACTCAATTACTTCCTTTTTTGTTTAATGTTTCTAGCTCAAGCTAGAAACATTGTTATTAATTTATCATCCGCCAAGAGCCAAATAAAGATTAACTCTATTGACATATTGTCTATATAGATTGTCAACATATGACAACTGCGCATTTCTAGCAGCCTCTCCGGCATCTAACCAATCTTTGAGACTTGAAGCTCCTGCTCGATATCTTATCTCGTAAAGTTTCTCTGCTTCTTTAGCTTGCAAGTATGCTTGCCTTAGCTCATTGCCTTCTAATGCATATCTTTCATTTGCCGATAATGCATCTTGGACTTCTTTTAAAGCACTATAGAGCTTTTGACGAAATTCAACTTTAGCCTGCTCATAAACTACTTTTGAGATTTTGAGATTTATGCTGTTTTCATTCCAATTTAAAAAAGGCAACAGTATATTTAATCCCAAAACACCTACAGGATTTTTAAGAATCTCAACTAAAGCATTTGAACTGGTGCCTATGCTGCCTGTTAAATTAAAAGATGGGTAAAAGCTGGATTTAGCCACATCGATACCCAATCCAGCTTCTTGCAAACGCATCTGGGCTGCATGGATGTCAGGTCTGTTGGATAAAGTATCTGCGGGGATATTGGCAGGAATATTGGACAACGTATCTAACGTAAATCTTTGTGGTATTTTATCAGTATATTTTGCCGGCTCAATGTCCAAAATAATCGCTAAAGCATGCATGGCTTCAGTGCGAGATTGGAGCAGCTTTTCATAAGATGCTCTTTGGCTAGCTAGTGAACGTTCTGCCATTAGCAGGTCAAGTTTAGATGCTGCCCCGGCTTTGTATCTTGTACGTATCAGATCGACTATTTTTGTAGAAGAATCTATGTTTTGCTTGGAGAGAGATATATTTTCACTCGAATATGCCAACTGCCAATACAACTTGGAGACTTCACCTTCTATAAAAAGTTTGCTTGCCTGCAGATCTTGCTCTGTAGCTAAGGCTTCGAGTTCTTTTATATTTTTAGTTGTAGATAATTTACCCCTCAGATCCAACTCATACCCTACTCCTAAATTTGCTCCGGCATTTATTGTTGAAGCACTACTTTTATCCAATGGTCTTGAGCTTGAAGCTTGGAGTGAACCAGAAAAGATTGGAAGCATGTTGTTTGTAGCAAGATCCACATTTAATTTTGCTTGTTCTAATTTGTAACTTGCTATGAGAAGCGAAGTATTTTGATTTAAAGCCTGTTCTACTAAAAGATTTAGATCTTTTTGCCCAAAACTCTCCCACCATTTTCTATCATTTTGAATATTTGTAATGGAAGTATTTTTTGGAATATCGATATTTTTTGATGCACAACCACTCAGCAGCAAAAATGCCATACTCGCAGATATTATTGTATAGCGTAACGGTTTTTTATATATATAAATTTGATCCATATCAACTCCTATTCTCTACTAAGTGCCACTACAGGGTCTAGTTTGGCTGCATTCTTTGCCGGTATAAAGCCAAAAATTACACCTATAAGAGTCGAACAAACAAATGCAAAAATAATAGAACCGACTGAAAAGATCATACTAAACATACTACTCATTTGCCCAAATATTTCTCCTATCAAAAGTGCCAATCCAATTCCAAGCACTCCTCCAAAAAGACAAACTACTACTGATTCTATCAGAAATTGCTGCATAATATCACTCTGTCTGGCTCCAACTGCCATACGGACACCAATTTCACTTGTACGTTCCGTAACCGATACAAGCATAATATTCATCACACCAATACCTCCAACCACAAGCGCAATAGCAGCTATCATAGAGATTAGCAGCCTCATCGTTGCAGTGGTACTCTCTATAGTTTGGCGAATACTGTCCAGATTTGCCATATAAAAATCTTTTGTTCTGTGACGTTGCTCTAAAATTTTATTGATACCCTCTTCTGCAGCAGTACTTGTGACATCATCAGACACCCTTACAGTGATACCGTTGAGATGTGATTGTCCTAACATTCTACTCATTACAGTAGTATATGGCACCCAAATATTTATACTATCAGCTCCCATAAATGCACTAGATAATTTTTTGCTAAGCCCTATAATACGTACGGGCACACTTCCAAGCATAATAGTTTGACCTACAGGATTTACATCTTGGCCAAATAACTCTTTTTGTGCATTTGGATCTATGACAGCTACTTGAGCGTATTCTCCGACTAGTTTGCTGTCAAACATCATCCCCTTGTCTACCTCTATGCCCCTTACTTGGAAAAAATCTTCTCCCACTCCTTTGATCTGGGCATCAACAGATATATTTTTATATCTTACCGTAACACTATCATTGACACTTGGAGTAACACTATCTATAAAATCTTGTTTTTTCAAGATTTCAGCATCCGCCACCGTGAGTGTATGTATCTTTCTGGCATCACGATCTCCAAAACCTTTACCGGGATAGATATTGATGGTATTTGTACCCATATTGCTTATATCTTTGAGGATTTTTTGTCGTGAGCCCTCGCCTAATGCAATTACCGATACCACTGATGCTATACCGATAATAATACCCAGCATCGTTAAAAATGTGCGCATCCGATGAGCAAGCATGGATTTAAATGCCATCCCAAAAGCTTCACTGAATCTATCTATCGTTCCTTGCCAAGGATGCTTGCTGGTTATTTCATTTTTTGTAATAACCTTTGCTTGCAATTCTTCTTTTATGAGACGTTTATCCGAAATAATCTCCCCATCTTTTATCTCTATAATTCTATGGGCCGTATTAGCTATATTCATATCGTGTGTTACTATAATTACGGTATGGCCGTCTGCATGAAGTTCTTGGAGTATCTCTATGACTTCTTGACCGCTACGGCTATCCAAGGCTCCCGTGGGCTCATCGGCAAGAATTATCTCTCCACCGTTCATAAGCGCTCTGGCTATACTTACTCTTTGCTGCTGTCCGCCTGAGAGTTGATTTGGTTTGTGGTTCATCCTATCGCCAAGCCCTAATCTAGTAAGTAGCTTGCTAGCTTTTTGGACTCTCTCTTCAAATGTGTAATTGGCGTAAATACTAGGCACTTCCACATTACCTAAGGCATCCAAGTCGCCCAGCAGATGATAACGTTGAAATATAAACCCGAAATGCTCTCTACGAAGTTCGGCAAGTTCATCTGGGTTCATCTCGTCTGTAGCTTTACCGTGCACTTTGTAGCTTCCGCTACTAGGACGGTCCAAACATCCCAATATATTCATCAAAGTTGTTTTGCCCGAACCCGACTGCCCCATTATGGCAACCAACTCACCGGCTTCAATGGTAAGATTAATATCTCTTAGTATAGTTACCTCATCATCCCCGGAAGGAAATTTGCGATAAAGATTTTTGACTTCCAAAATAGGCGGCATCTTTAATGAGCTCCCATTCTACTCATTCTAGCTTCTGCTCTAGCTTGTGTTGCATCACTTATTTTTGATGTACCCTGAGATACTATGACTTGTTCATTCTCTTTTAATCCAGAAATTACCTCTGCATTGACATTATTATTTACTCCGATACGTACCCATCTTTGATCTATTTGATTGTCTTTGCCTAGTACTCTTACTTGATATTCGCCTTTTGCGTTTTTGGTTCCAAGGGCTGCAGATGGGATAGCTAATACATTGTTAACTTTGTTTACAAAAATTGTCATTTGAGTTGTCATTCCTATTTTAAGCCTTCTGTCGGTATTTTCCACATCCATCATGCCGTAATAATATATAGCATCAGTTAAAGTGTTAACATCTATATTGCTATTGTCGACTAGGGCAGTAGGGGCAGGATCTACTGAACGAAGTTTAGTCTTGTAGTGATGTGTACTATCCCCTAGAATAGTAAAATCAACATCCATTCCTTCTTTTAACCTAAATACATCGCCTTCGGAGATCTCTGCTTTAATAGTCATTTTATCCAATTCGGCAAGAACTAGTATGGTAGGAGTGGTTTGATTGGCATTGACGGTTTGCCCCTCTTCTACTGCTATAGAAACTACCACTCCATCCATTGGGGCCACAACCTTGGTATATCCCAATGAAACTTTGGCAGTCTCTATAGCTAGCTTGGAGCGTTTTATGTTGGCTTTAGCTGTAGCTATATTTGCCTTTGCTAGAGCCAATGAAGCTTTAGCACTATCATATTCTGCTTTGGATGTAGCCCCGCTCTTTATCATCATGGCTTGACGATCAAATTCCAATTTGGCTTTTTGGAGCGCGGCTTCATGACTGACCAAGGCAGCCTCATTACTTACTAATTCAGCTTCTGCACTTTGTAAATTGTTTCTTTGAGTTTGTGCATCAATAAGAGCTAAAACGTCTCCTTTTTTGACGTTTTGACCTATCTCAACATTTAGAGATTCGATCTGTCCTGATACTTGCGCACCAACGCTTACTTGTTTATATGCATTTGTTACGCCGGTAGCCAATACGGTATCTTCTAAATCCATTTTAGTCACAATGGCAGTTACATTTGTATTTTCTTCTTTTGCCGGGAAAAAAAAGTATTTTACTGCAAAGCCTATGATTATCAAAAACAATAACCAAATAACTCTTTTTACCCATTTATTTAATTTGGAAAACCAACTTTTCATACTATTGCCTATTTATGATTTATTTTTTACAAGTGTACCCAATATATATTTAACGAAGGTAAACGGCTTAAACAATGGTAACAAAATAAATATACATTAAGTTACTTAAGCGCGATATAAAAAATGCAAGATATACATAACGCACGAACCAAACTAACAAAAAGTCGTCAGTATCTCATCCATCTGATGAAAAATAAGCGACAAATGTCCGTCATTTTTATAGAGTTTGATTTTCGAATTGTCTATCATACCTGCCATACTTTTTGCCATATTCACAGGAACGGCCAAATCTTTTTCACCATGCCATAAATGAATATCCTTAAAACGTATATCTTCTAGTGAAAACCCCCAAGATTCTCCTAGGACCAATCTAGCATCGTACGCTACGCCTTTTGAGCCATTGTGATATGATTCTCTAAATGTGTCAGACAAGGCTTTTTTAATGGTTGTATTTTGCAATATTTTTTTATCCACGTCATCCAAGGCAGAAACAACACTCTCTAAAAATCGGTCTGTCTTTGATATATCCTGACTGTACCGTCCTTGCAACAACCAAAAGAACGGTTCAGCTAGCCAAGGCAATTTCTGTGCAACAAAAATAAAAGCACGATACTTTTTATTGATTTCACTCACATCCCAACTCATTGGAGCCAATCCTGAGACAAGCCCGCAAAATGTGACCATATGCGGTATCTTGTATGTGCAAGCCAATGCATAAGGTGCGCCTGCAGATATGCCCAAAATAGAAAAACTATTTATATGAAGCGTATCGGCCAATACAACAATATCTTCAACGAAATCCAGTATTGTACGGTTTTCCTGAAAAGAAGAGAGCCCCATGCCCGGTCTGTCAATGCCAATTACATGAACCCCTATTTGAGCCATCTTTTCATTGATGATCTTAGCTTCTAAACGTGAACTATTCAACCCATGAAAAAGAAAAAGCGGTTTACCGTGCGGGTCGCCTGACTGGGCATATCCCAACACCCTTCCATCCGGGAGTGTTATGGTTTGATTGAGTGATTGTGTCACGATGCAATCCTTGTTTTAAACTTTTAAATAGTTCAAATTCGTATTTTTAAATGAGATTTGTTATAAAAAATTTATACCATAAATTGGTAATAATTCAAAACGCAGATTTTTATCTATATTTGGAGATTTGACCATAATGAGGTAAAAAGAAAGTATTAATAGATTGTATTAAATTGTAGAATGGTGGAGCATAGCGGGATCGAACCGCTGACCTCTTCGCTGCCAGCGAAGCGCTCTCCCAGCTGAGCTAATGCC
>JAFGWQ010000053.1 GCA_016937075.1 Campylobacterales bacterium
CCTCATATTTTGATGAGATTTTTTACGGTAGCCGATGCAAAAGAAGCACGTAAATCTGTTTTTGTCGCCACAGGTTTTATCGGGTATTTTTATATCCTTACTTTTATTATCGGATTTGGTGCTATTGTAATGGTCCTTAACAATCCACAATATCTTGATGTTGCCAAACAAGCAGCAGAGGGCGGAGCGCCGATCTTGGGTGGTGATAATATGGCAGCTATTCATTTGTCGCATGCAGTAGGAGGCAACTTTTTCCTAGGCTTTATTTCAGCTGTTGCTTTTGCAACTATTTTGGCTGTTGTATCTGGTTTGACGCTTGCCGGTGCATCTGCAATTTCACATGATCTGTATGCAAATGTCTTTAAACGTGGCAAGATCGATGAAGCAAATGAAATGAAAATTTCAAAAATTGCTACAATTGCTTTGGGGATCATTGCAATTTTTCTAGGTATTGTTTTTGAAAAACAAAATATTGCTTTTATGGTAGGGCTTGCATTTGCAATTGCGGCATCTGCTAACTTTCCGGTGCTTTTTCTTGCTATGTTTTGGAAAAAACTCACTACACGCGGAGCAGTGATCGGCGGCGCATTAGGACTTATTACGGCAATCGTTTTAGTGGTCTTAAGTCCAATAGTTTGGGTGGATGTATTTAAAAATGCAGAGGCTATTTTTCCTTCAAAATATCCTGCACTTATTTCTGTTACTGTGGCATTTGTGGCTATTTGGTTCTTTTCTATCACAGATAAAAGCGAAACAGCAGCTAAAGAAATTGAAGCATTTGATGCACAAGACATTCGTTCTCAAACGGGTATCGGTGCAGAGGGTGCATCGTCTCATTAACCCAATCAGTCGAGGTCCAAAATGGGCTTTGACACAAAGGAGTCAGTCTCAATGATGGAATTGTTAAAAAACCTACAAGCATATCCGCCTTTTTCCTTGTTGGATGTTGAAGCAATAAGGGAATTTGAATATGCAGGTCAGATCGCATACTATCCTTCAGAAACAATATTGGTAGAGGCAGGTCATCTATTTGAGATGCTGTACATAATCATAAAAGGCCGTGTGGAGGCATATCATGATGATGAGCTTATCAATGTATATGATAATCATGATTCTTTCGGTGGAATTGAGCACCTCAAACAACATCCGTCAAATGAACGCTATATTGTTAGCGAAGAATTGATCTGCTATGAGATACCAAAACATATTTTTCTTGCTGTTTGCGAAAAAAATCATGCGTTTAGGGATTATTTTATCACTTCATTAGTAGAACGTGCCAATCTGCTAAAAGAGAAGCAAGAATATGCTTTCATGAGTGATTTGATGATAGCACGATTAGAGAAAAATCTCTTGCATGATGTATGTATCGTAGAATATCAGACAAATATCAAAGAAGCGATTGAAAAGATGGAAGCACAAAAAGTTAGTGCACTTCTTGTTCACAATCAAGAAGGGTATGGCATTGTGACAGATACAAATCTGCGACAATATATTTTACGTAGAGATGAGCAAAATCTAAAAACAATTGGGCAAATACAAACTAATCCAATCATTGCCATCCAAGAAGGAGAGTTGCTTTTTAATGTGCTTTTGCTTATGACCCAGCATTCTATCAAGCATCTTCCTGTTTTTAATGATAAGTCTGAACCAATAGGCATACTTGAATTAATTGATCTAGTTAGTTTTTTTTCTAATCAAACTCATCTTATTACAGTTCAAATTGAAAGTGCAACCACTTTGGAGGCAACTATTGAAGCTTCCAAGCGTGTCATTGTAATGATCGGGGCTTTGCACTCAAAAGGAGTTAAGAGTCGTTACATAGCTAAACTGGTTTCAGAGATCAATAAAAAAATATATACAAAACTTTTTCATTTTATAATACCAAAGGAATGGCATGAATATTGTGCTTTGATACTTTTGGGAAGCGAAGGAAGAGGAGAACAGATCTTGCGCACCGATCAGGATAACGCCTTTGTGTTTGCAGATGGATTTGTACCTAATGATGTAGAGAAGATATCACTTTCGCTTATTGAAGCATTGGACGATATCGGATTTCCAAGATGCGAGGGTAATGTGATGGTGATAAATCCTAAATGGAGACAACATGCCGCAGATTATGATCAATTGTTTGATGTATGGGTAGAAAATCCTACACCAAATCACATAATGGATGTAGCTATATTTTTTGATTCTGTTTGTATTGCCGGTAAGAAATCATTGCATACAGATATTAGGCAAGCATTGATAAATAAAGTACAACAATATCCTATACTGATAAGACATTTTGCTAAATCTATAGAAAATTTTGATTCGGCGCTGGGTCTTTTTTCTCAATTTTTGACTTCGCACAAAGAACATAAAAATGAGATCGATATCAAAAAAACAGCCCTTTTCCCAATGGTACACGGCGTAAGAGCACTCGCTTTGGAACAAGGCATAGAGGCAACAAATACATATGAGCGCATCAAAGAACTTAATAATAACGGTTTTTTGAGCAGGGAAGATGCACAAGCTATGATAGAAGCCTTGGAGGTTATCAATACTCTAAGACTGCATTCCCAGCTTAAACAATACAATACCAAAAAAGCTATAACCAACTATATATCATTGGCTCAATTAGGCAAAATGGAACGTGACTTACTAAAAGATGCGTTAAAAACTGTAGCGCATTTTAGAAAAATTGTTTCTTATCATTTTCAATTATCAATGGTGGGATGATGTTTGGTCAGTTTAAAAATTATTGGCAAAAAAGAAGGCTCAAAGACGAGCGCTTTACCTTTTTATTTGATGATCCGCCTCCGGATGAATTTGTGGTATTTGATACAGAGACCACGGGGCTTGATTCTAAAAAAGACCATATTGTCTCCATTGGAGCAGTTAAGATCAGAGGCAATAAAATATTAACAAATGAGGCATTGCATATTTATATCAAGCAAGAAAGCCTCATCTCTCAAGAGAGTATAAAGGTTCACAGGATACGAAATTGTGACTTGAAAGGTGCTATTTCTATAGAAGAAGGAATAGAACGATTTTTATATTTTATAGGAAATCGCACATTGGTAGGATATTATCTGGAGTTTGATGTAGCGATGATCAATCGCTACATCAAGCCGATGTTAGGCATTAGTTTGCCCAATAAACAACGAGATGTATCTGCAATTTATTATGATAAAAAAATATCATTGATCCCACAAGGAAATATAGACCTGAGGTTTGATACAATTTTGGACGCTTTGGCATTGCCGAGGCTGCAAAGTCATGATGCGCTAAATGATGCCATTATGACAGCCATGATGTATCTTAAATTACAACATAGTCATTCATTACGATAACAAGGAGAACAGAAGTGTTAGAAGAAAAATATTACCCAAATAAAGAGCATATCCCATTTGCTGCAATAAAGAGCATGGAGGAATATAATGCTCTTATGAATGAAGCAAAGGATGATTATGAAGGGTATTGGGGTCGCTTTGCGAAAGAAAAAATTGATTGGTTTAAACCATTTGACAGAGTGTTAAATGAATCAGAGGCACCTTTTTACAAATGGTTTGAGGGCGGACAGCTCAATGTTGCCCACCAATGCGTAGATAGACATCTAGCAACTAAAAAAAATAAAGCGGCTATTATATTTGAAGGTGATAATGGGGATCAAAAAATTATTACTTATCGTGAACTTGCATATGAAGTGAACAAAACCGCAAATATGTTTAAAAACCAATTTGATGTCAAAAAAGGCGATAGAGTAGTACTTTATATGCCTATGATCCCTGAAGCAGCTATCAGTATGTTAGCA
>JAFGWQ010000054.1 GCA_016937075.1 Campylobacterales bacterium
ATCAGATTAATCCGAATGTGAAAGTATACGGTGGAGTAAGCTATGAGCTTGATAATGAATATAGTAAATATTGGCATCTAGGAAGCACTTATTCTCAGGAGTGCTTTGCGATATCTGCAACCGTATCAAAGAATGCTACTCCTATGTTAACACAAGGCGGCCCATCATATACCGAGAGTGTATCGGCGTATATTCAACTAAAATTCATACCATTTGCAACTCTTGGCACTTCGAGGTAAAAATATGTTAATTTCATACGATGAGATACACCAAGCACTAGATATCTTAGGACTTCCTTCGCTCATAACCAAAGAAGATATTAAAAAGAGGTATCGTTTTGTCGCAAAAAGCGTACATCCTGACAAAGAAGGTGGAAGTAACGAAGCTATGGAGAGAGCAAATTGGGCTTATACAATTCTCATGCAATATATAGACAATTTTAGATTTACATTTGATGATGAAGAGATAAAAAAACAATTCCCTCACAGCAGTCATGCCCAAAGATTTAAGATGTAAATCTTTTTATCATTGCTATTTGGGTACAATTAAAGATTATTTTTTAAAGGCAACCCTTATATGAGCGAAACAACCATATCTATTATCAATAATCAAATCACTGAAAGCTTTACTTTCGGCAAAGTAGCAAAGCAAGCCAATGGAAGCGTATGGTATAAACAAGGCAATGCTGTTCTCATTGCTACTGTCGCAGTAGACAAAGAACCGGTAAAAGAAGATTTTTTACCATTGACAGTGCAATATATAGAAAAATCATATGCAGCTGCCAAGATCCCAGGAGGATTTATCAAAAGAGAATCCAAACCTAGTGATTTTGAGACATTAACTTCGCGTATCGTAGATCGTTCTTTGCGTCCCTTGTTTCCAAAAGGATTTAATTACCCAATTACTATAACAGTGCTTGTGGTAAGCAGTGATTCTTCTGTTGATATGCAACTCGCTGCTATTCATGCTGCCAATTCTGCGTTACTAACTTCAAATATTCCTGTCTCAAAAAGCGTAGCAGCCGTAAGGGTTGGGATAATTGATGATGAAGTGGTACATAATCCGTCTTTGGATATACAAGAAAGAAGCCAATTGGATTTGTTGGTAGTCGGTTCGGCAGATGAAGTGATAATGATTGAGATGAGAACTATCCAAACAGAAAGCAAAAGCAATGTATTGCCGGAGGATCAATTAATTACTATTGTTGCGAATGCCGGCATGGAGATAAATAATGCTTCAAATAGATATTATCAAGAATTTATAAAACTCAAAAATTCAGTACTTGAACTAGAGCTTTTCTCCAAGGATGCCGATATGGAGCTAGAAGAGTATATTTCTTCCAATTTTGCCGATGATGTATATGATGCTATTTGCCATATGGCAAAAAGTGAGAGAAGCAATGCACTTGATTCATTAAAAGATAAAATTATTTCAAAGTTATTATCCGAAAACATAGAGGTAGAAGAGGGCAGCTTATATCATGCACTCTCTAGTTATAAAGCTAAAGTCTCAAGAGCAATGATACTAAATGAAAAAAAGAGAGCCGATGGACGAAAGCTCGATGAAGTACGGCCGATTACCATTGAGACCAACCTGCTCCCGTCAGTACATGGTTCATGTCTATTTACTAGAGGACAAACACAAGCTCTTGTGACAGTGACACTTGGAGATAAAAAAGATGCTCAAATGTACGAGCTTATCACGGATAAAACCTCTAGAAGCGAAAGTTTTATGGTACATTATAATTTTCCAGGCTTTTCTGTAGGCGATTCTAAACCTATAGGCCCAACCAATAGACGGGAATTGGGTCACGGCAATTTGGCTAAAAGAGCCTTGGAGTGTACAGTATCGCTTGAACCTAATCAAAGTGTGCGTGTGGTATCCGAGATACTAGAGAGTAACGGTTCGTCATCTATGGCTACTGTGTGCGGCGGTTCATTGGCACTTTGTGCAGCAGGCGTAAATGTAGAATCATTGGTTGCGGGTATTGCTATGGGACTAATGAGCGACGGCGAAAAATATGCAGTTCTAACTGACATAATGGGATTAGAAGATTTTGAAGGCGATATGGATTTCAAAGTGGCAGGAACCATAAGCGGGGTAAGCGCGATGCAGATGGATATAAAATTGCATGGCATATCTATTGATATTATCAAAGATACACTTATGGAAGCCAAAAAGGGTAAAGAGCATATCCTCAGTATTATGCTAAGTGCACAAGAATCAATGAAGCCGTCTTTAGCATTGCCCAAAACGGAGTATTTTAGCGTTCCTGTTACTAAAATTGTAGATATTATAGGAAAAGCAGGAACTACTATCAGAGAGATCATAGAGAAGTTTGAGGTTAGTATAGATCTTGATCGTGATAAAGGCGGAGTCAAACTTAGCGGACAAGATGAGCAAAAACTCCAAGAAGCCAAAGCATATATACAAAATATAGCTGACGCTCCGGTTAGAGAACAAATGGTTTATGAGCTTGGAAAAATATATCAAGGCAAAGTCAAAAAAATTATGGATTTCGGTGTTTTTGTTGAAATGCCCGATGGTTATGATGCTTTGCTTCATATCTCGAAAGTAGATAAAAGCAGAGTCAATAATCTATCCGAGCGTTATAGCGTTGATGATATTATCGATGTAATAGTTTTAGAACAAAGCGGCAAAAAAATTGAACTTGCTACTCCTGTATTTGTAGCATAATCGTATTTAGCACCAGCGCCTTTGCTGCTGATGCATAGTGTAACGCAATCATATAACTTTTTAACATTCATTTATTTTTTCTCAAATAGTAAATAATCCAAACTAAATTTACCCCCGCCAAAAGATGCTAGTGAAAATGCAAATATAAAATAATACAACGGAATCTCAAATCCATTATTGATAGTATTAAATCCGTTTGAAATGTGTACTGTTAATATAGCTACCACCATGACAACCATAAGTGGGATAGATATAAGTCTAGTAAAAAGTCCAAGAGTAAGCAAAATGACACCTAATAGTTCTGTTGTTGCTGCCATGTAAGCATTGATCATAGGAAATGGTATACCTACACTTTCAAAAAAAGCAGCAGTACTTTTCATATCGGACCATTTATGGGTTGCAGGCCCATAAAATCCATAAGCCAATATCGCTCTAGTAAATAATAATGATACAGATTGAAAACCGCTTAACAAATTTTTTATAAAAT
>JAFGWQ010000055.1 GCA_016937075.1 Campylobacterales bacterium
AAACTGAATTGGCAGGTAGGTATTATGAAAAAAAGTTTTTTAACAGTTGTGTTTTCGGTTTTATTTATAAGCGGTTGCAGCACCAAAGAGCATACACTTTTCCAAGATGACAATCATAGCGTCTCAAATGATCAAAATTACGCAAATCCACCAAATGTATCTTATACAAACAAAATATCTCCCAGAGACAGGATATCCGTAGAGGTATTTAACGGAGAAAAGCCTATCAATGCTAGCAATAATAATTCCCAGAATTACCTAGACCCCGAGAGAGGGTTTATGGTTTCAGATAACGGGACTGTATATCTGCCGCTTGTCGGTCATGTGCAGCTTGCAGGACTTAGTGAGAGCGAAGCCGGTGAGCTGCTCACCAAAGCCTACGGTGAATATCTCAGATTTCCATTTGTCAAGCTTGACATCCTCAACCAAAGAGTATATGTCATAGGCGAAGTGCAAAAACCAGGCATCGTGCCGGTTACCAACGAAACGGTTAATTTCTTTGAAGCACTAGCCCAGGCTGGAGATTTTACAGATTATGCAAACAGAACAGATGTCAAGATAGTTACATATGTCGATGGTGGCAAGCCAGTCATCAGAACAGTTGATATGACGGATGTGAAGTCTATTCAAATGGCAAATTTGATACTAAAACCAAATGACATACTCTATATACCGCCTAGAGACATCAAAGTGTATAATACTTATCTCAAAGAAACAACTCCGTTGCTTGATACTATCGGCAAACTTTTGACACCAATGGTAAATATAAAATACTTAGAAAGAGACTAAATGAGAGCATTATCAGAATTAAATACACCATCTTCAGTGCAAGATGATGAGATAGACTTAAAAGAACTTTGGCAAGTGATCGTCCGCAGGAAGCTTCTCATAGCCGGTATCGCATCGGTAATATTTTTATTATCAGTGGTTTATGCGTATTGGTCAACCAATATCTACTCTACATATGCTTCTATCGAGATTGAAGACAATGGCAATCGTTTCTTTAATCCTGCACAACAAATAGATATCTTTGCAGGTGAGATAGGCGGTAGCTCAGGGATCGATAATGAGATGGAGATACTCCAATCGCGAGAATTATTGCTCAAACTTATGGGTGCAATGCCTTTGAATGTGAGATATTTTCAGCAAGGAGCTTTACGGGATACCGAAGTTTATGACAAAAGGCCTTTTGATCTTCATCTTAGCAATGTCTCTGCAAACTTCGATGAACCCGTAATGTTCGATATAGAGATCATAGACAATAATTCATACCATATCAAAGCCGCTTCTTCAGACAATTCGGCATTATCATGGAGCATAGATGAAGAGTACAGATTTGGGGAAGCTGTAAAAACTCCTTATTTTACTCTTGTTATGAAACCGACCAAGCACTTTAGCTTGGATAATAATTCTTACGAAGTTTCATATCAGCCAAATAAAAACAGCTTTATAGATGGTTTTATACGATTAAATCTAAGCGTAGCACAGATAAACAAACAAGCATCCATAGTCAAGATCACATTTGAAGATAACATCCCCCAAAGAGGTGTAGATATAGTCAATAATCTAGTCAAATTATATTTTGAACAAAAACTTGGCTCTCAAAGAGAAGAGGTGGAAAAAAAGCTCAAATTCGTCAACGAACAGCTTGCAGTCACACATGACAACCTATCACAATCCCAAGTAGAGATCAAAGATTTCAAACAAGCCAATACCATTGCAACCATCCCGAACAGTGCGTCAACTCTTCTTACTACATTGGTAGATATAGATACCCAGATAGCCCAGGCTGATATGAAACTAAATGTTTTGAAAGGCTTACTCAATAGCAAAAACACATCATCTATATCTATTGATGCATTAGGCATGAGCGGTGCTTCTATGACTAGTGCGATTACTGCGCTTCAACAAAAAAGTGCAGCCAGACAGGCGTTGCTGGCAGAATATACCCCAAAACATCCCGATGTTGTAAAACTATCAGATGAGATACATTCTCTTGAATCTTCCATCCGCGGTTCCATAGCAAGCCTATATAGCAGCACACAAAAACAAAAGAGCGACCTTATAGCTACTAAAAACAAATACGAAGGTTCTCTAAGCGGTATGCCAAGTAAAGAGCTTGGGCTCATGAACCTGAGCCGTAATTTCCAAGTCAGTGAAAAGATGTACTCATACCTTCTTGAGAAAAAAGCAGAATTTGAGATCATGAATGCTGCAACTATATCCAAAAACAGGATACTAGATAATGCAATTCTTTATCCACACCCTATCAAACCAAAAAGATCACTTATAGCGATGGTTGGTTTGATCCTTGGATTGGTGATTGGTATGTTTGCGGCATTTTTGATGGAGTTTTTCAATAACAAAATCATTACCCCAGAAGATGTAGAACGCATCACAGATATCCCTATGTACGGAGTAGTGCCTGAAAATCAAGCCGAAGAGACAGCGTTCATCGAATCACTCAATATGATCCGCACCAATATGGAGTTCATCTCAACAGGGGGCAATAGCAAAGTCATCATGATAAGCTCCAATATCCCGGAAGAAGGCAAAACAACTATTGCTGCCCATCTTGCCCGTACTTTGGCCAAAGGAAACAAAAAAGTAGTCTTACTGGATTTGGATATGCGCAAATCCAAGCTACTTAGAGAATTTCCAAATGTCAATGTCAAAGAGGGCGTTAGCTCTATACTTATCGGCAAGGCTGCGATGAATGATGCATTGATCCATATTGCAGAAAATCTGGATGTTATATTTGCCGGTAAAATTCCACCAAATCCATCAGAGCTGCTATTGTCTCCAGCTATAGAAAAGATCGTCAATGAATTAAAAAACAGTTATGATTATGTCATCATAGATACAGCCCCTATAGGACTTGTAACTGATACTATGATACTGCTCAAAAAGCATATCCATGATCTATTTTTGGTCGTCATGAAGTCTGGATACACAGACAAATCTTTGCTGGCAAATTTCAACAAAATGGCACACAAACATCATCTGCACTCAGTGGGTCTCATACTCAATGGTGTGAAAATCACTCAAGCCAACTATTACGGCTACGGCTACGGCTACGGGTATGGAGCAGATATCAAAAGCAAATGATATTTTCTAGACAAAAATCATCCGATCCGCTGACCCGGACCGATTTTCATTCCCATCTCGTCCCGGGCATAGATGACGGGGCAAAAGATATGGCGCATGCGCTAGAACTGATAGGTAAGCTATCAAGCTTAGGGTATAAAAAGCTTATCACTACTCCGCATATCAAGCATGGCCAATACAACAATACGATTGATA
>JAFGWQ010000056.1 GCA_016937075.1 Campylobacterales bacterium
CGAAGTAGGCGAAACGATGAGTGGAATTGCCAGCTGGTATGGTCCGGATTTTCATGGTAAATATACCAGCAGCGGTGAATTGTATAACATGAATGATTTTACAGCAGCACACAAAACCTGGCCTATGGATACAGTCGTAAAAATCACAAATCTTGACAATGGCAAAACCCAAATCGCCCGTATAAACGACAGGGGACCATTCAAAGATGGCAGGATCATAGACTGCAGCTATGCAACAGGAAAGGCATTGGGCTTGGACGCGACCGGCCTGGCTAGGGTAAAAATAGAAGCCATTAGTTTTAATAGCAGACCGCCAAAGCCGACAATAGATGCGAGTGTAAATACAAATATTGCAGATAATTCTCCAAAAAAGATATTGCTTGACAACTTTGGTATACAAGTAGGGGCATTTAAGATCGAACAAGGAGCATTAAAAACCAAAGAGAGATATGCTTCTTTGGATCCAAAGTATAAATCTATAGTAAAGAGATTTGATACAGCCGATGGAAGCGTTTTGTATCGTGTATTTGTGATGGGATTTGCATCAGAAGATGAAGCTAGAAATTATATGGCTGATCATGGCATAGCAAATGCAATAATTATTAGAGGATAGGAGAAAAATATGATCGAGGTAAAAAGAACTACAAAAGAGACTGATATAACAGTCAGATTAAATCTTTATGGAAGCGGAGAGACTAGCATATCAACCGGAGTTGGTTTTTTGGATCATATGCTTGATGCGTTTGGAAGACATGCTCATATAGATCTAGAAGTGTCTTGCGATGGTGATACGCATATAGATGACCATCATAGCGTAGAAGATATAGCTATAGTGCTAGCAAAAGCTCTTCATCAAGCTATATATCCGGTGCAAAACATAGAGAGATACGGCAATGCAACGGTTGTTATGGATGAGGCAAGTGTAGGGTGCGATATCGATATATCAAATCGTGGGTTTTTGGTATTTGAGCTGCCAATAGGAGGCAAAGTGGGTGAGTTTGATGTGGAGTTGGTAGAAGAATTTTTTCGAGCATTTGCCATGAATTTGCCCATCACATTGCATTTGATATATCATAGAGGCAAAAATAAACACCATATCATAGAAGCTGCATTCAAAGCATTGGCCGTAGCACTTCGCAGAGCAGTAGCAATAAATGAAAATGCCGGAATACCAAGTACAAAAGGTGTGCTATGAGTATAGAATTATTGGTCCTTGATGTTGACGGCACTATGACTGACGGAAAGATAACATACAGTGCAAGCGGTGATGAGGTAAAATCTTTTAACGTCAAAGACGGGCTTGGGATAGACGGATGGATAGGACTTGGCAAAGAAGTTGCCATCATTACCGGGCGTCGTTCCGAAGTGATCGCTAGACGAGCAAAAGAGCTTCGGATCAAATATTTTTTTGAAGGTGTAAAAAATAAAAATGAAGTATTGGCTTCTTTGATGGCTGATCTGTCTCTGGTTCAAAGTCAAGTAGCTGCAATCGGTGATGATTTTAATGATCTGAGTATGATAAAAGCGGCCGGTCTTTCTTTTGCTCCGGCAGATGCAAATGAATATATATTGGAGACAGTTGACGTCAAGCTTAACACAAATGGAGGCGATGGAGCCGTCAGAGAAATGATAGAGCATATCGTCAAAGAAGAAGGACTTTGGGAGAAATTTGTAGCGCAATGGTAATAAAGGTCGAATGGGTAGTAGCGCTGGCAATATTAGCTACTATCGGATTATCATTTAATTTGAAATTTCAAGATACAGCAGAAAAACTAAAGAACAATAGCAAAGAGTTGGAATTTGATAATATGGTTTTAACTGAAGTCAATTCTACTGCTGTTGTGAGCCAAGCGTTTGCCAAGTCCGGAAAACAAGAAAACGGTATATTGACGTTGGAGCATATAACTTATAAAAAATTAGGTGAAAACGAAATTATTGCAAATAAAGGGATATATACCAAGGATAATATAATATTAAAAGGTGATGTAAAGATAATCCAAAAGGGAGGCTTTGTGTATACTACGCAAGAGGCCCTGTATAATCCAAAAAGCAAAACATTTACGTCGCCGACACCTTTTGTAGCTACTATGGGAGAAAATAAATTTAGCGGTGCAAAATTGGATTATGATATGCAAAAAGAAGAAGCAAAAAGTCAAAAGGTCCATGCCATTATATTTAGTGAAGAGAAAAAATAGACTATTTGGCTAGCTCTCAATTTTTGGCATGCTGCCTATCTAGCCAGCCGATTTGAGAAGTTTTAAGGGCTTTAGTACAACATATAGATTCTATATATAGATATGGTATGATATAATATTAAAAATTTTTTAGGGGGTTAAGCATAATGCATTTGATAGTTAGATTTTTACTGTTGTCAATTATTGCTACTTTGCTTTTTGCCCAAAAAATAGAAGTCACGGCAGATGCAGTTGAAGCAAGCGGAACAAAAAAAGAGGTTAAATTTAGCGGAAATGTACATATTTGGCAAGATGGGCATAATTGGATGAAAGCAAATGAAGCCATTGTATTTTTCGATGATGCAAATCAGACAAGATTATACGAAGCCAAAGGCAATGCAACATTTGAGATGCAAAACCCAAATGCGCATTATAAAGGCAGTGCGCAAGTGTTTAAGCATTGGCCGAAAGAATCAAAGTATCTAATGCAGGGCAATGCCATAGTCGATGATCTTGCCAATAAAAGACATTTAGCAGGCGATACTATAAGTGTAGATATGAAAAGCGGCAATGCAAGCGTCACAAGCCAGACTAAAAAGCCGGTTAAATTTATTTTTCAATTAGATCAAAAATCAGGGAAAGCAAAGTGAGTATACCAAAACTAACTCATGCAGAGTTTATAAAATCAGCACAAGGTATATCTGACAGTTTACCTGAAGATCGTAGTGAAGTTGTATTTTTGGGGCGTTCGAACGTGGGTAAAAGTTCCACCATCAATACGCTTGTCAATAGAAAAAGTTTAGCCAAAAGCTCTTCAACTCCAGGCAAAACACAATTAATAAATTTTTTTAACATAGTGTATAAAGATGAAGTACAAGAATATCCTTTGCGCTTAGTCGATCTGCCCGGATTTGGATATGCAAAGGTATCAAAAACATTGAAAGCAGCATGGCAGCATAACTTATTGGAATTTATTAGGCATCGCGTATCTATTCGACTTTTTGTGCACTTAAGGGATGCTAGACATCCGCGAACAGAAATAGATGAAGATGTTTATATGAATTTACAAAAGATCGTACGTCCTGATCAGGCATTGGTCACAGTCTTTACCAAGATGGACAAACTAAACCAAAAAGAGAGAGCAGCGCTCAAAAAAGAGTTTCCAAATGCTATTATGTTTAGTAATCTAAAGTCTCATACCATTGATCCATTGCACAAAAAAATTCTTTATACTATTTTTGGGATAGAAGCGTGATTACATTACAAAAAGCAAAATTAAGTGATATTGCAGCAATGCAAGAACTAGTCAAAGATGACGTCAGATCAGGTGTTATTTTGGCTAGAAGCGAAGATGAAGTAGCAACAAATATCAGATCTTACGTATTGGCAAAATATGACGGTATGCTCGTTGGATATACAGCGCTTCATATTCATTCCAAAAGGCTAGCAGAGATCAGAAGCTTGATCGTTCATCCAAACTATAGAGCCCAAGGTATTGGCGCAAAAATGGTCTCTTTTTGCCTTGATGAAGCTAGAGCTATAGGAGTGGAACAAGACGTATTGGCGCTGACTTATGTGCCAAAGTTTTTTGAACATTTAGGGTTTAAAGAGATAAAAAAAGAAAATATTCCTGAGCATAAAATCTGGGCAGATTGTATCAAATGTATCCATTTTCCGGTTTGCAATGAAGTTGCACTAATATATTCACTAGTAAATAATAAGGTAGCTTAAATGGTGCATAGCGGTTATTATAAAAAAGCTAAATATCATATAAGTTATCAATGGCGTATATTTCTGACAATTTTTGTTATCATATATCCTATGCTAGTCTCGGTTCATAGTTTTTTGCCATTTTTTTTTGGGGTAGCAGGGTATATTTTTATGACAGGGATTAGGGCCCAAAATATTCCATTGATCATAATCTCCGGTTTTTATCTTTTAAATTTGGAAATTAACCTCTCAATGCCTCTTTTTGGCAGTATTATAGCCGTATTGCTTTTTTATCTTTTTGTTTTTCCAAAGATCAAAGGATGGATACATAACAAATCGTTTATACCTGTAGTGAGTGTAATATTTATATATCTGACCTATTATGTTGTACTTTTTATTGATGATTTAATATTTTTAACTTCAAATCATAATATTAATTTTACATGGATACTCTTTTTTTCATTTGTAATCGATATTTTATTGATGGTGTTTTATGACTATAACGAGAAATAAGATAGTATTATGGCTTTTTGCCATTATTTGGATCATTCTTTTTGCCAGACTCTATTATCTGAGTATTAAATCAAACTATTATTACGAAGAGTTGGCTAGAGCAAATACTGAAAAGGCATATTATATCAAACCTGCAAGGGGTGAGATAATGGATGCCAATGGAAAATTGTTGGCTATGAATCAAATAGGATTTTCCGTATCC
>JAFGWQ010000057.1 GCA_016937075.1 Campylobacterales bacterium
CTACGATCAAAGCAAACAAGAAAATGCATTAAAAACCCTACTAACCTCCCCTAACCTCGGAGGTATTTTGATAATAGAAGAAATGGGCAAAGTTGTCGGCATGGTTACGATTTTATATACATTTTCTACAGCTCTAAATGAAAAAGTCGGATTATTAGAAGATATGACCATAGCTCCCGAGTATCAAAATAAAGGTTTTGGGTCCGCACTAATAAACTATGCACTTGAGTTTGCTAAATCTAAAGGCTTAAAACGCATTACACTCCTCACTGATAGTTCCAATAAAAAAGCTCACGAGTTTTATAAAAAAAATCATTTTTCTTTGTCTAGCATGGTGCCATTCCGTAAAATATTATAAATATCTACAAATTTACAACCCAATGGAACGAAACTTGCATTAGAACTTATAAGTTTAATTCAAGGAGTAGCCAATGGCGGTAATGATAACAAGTGAATGTATATTGTGCGATGCGTGCGCGATGGAGTGCCCGGTCGCAGCGATTTTAGATGAAAAAAACGAAAAAAATCCTCACGGAAGCAGATACTATGTAAAACCTGAAAGCTGCGTAGAGTGTGTGGGTCATGCCGATTCACCACGATGCGCTGAGGCTTGTCCTACCCAAGGAGCCATAGTATGGGACATGCCATATACTATGGAATATGAATCATATTACGTAAACGGCAACAATGAAGGTACTTATGCGATTCGTGTACACAACAAAAAAGGCCTTATGCTCCCGTCCGTAAAAGAACAGCCGTTTGTTGAGTATATATCGCAAAGCGATAGAGAATCTCATGCCATGCTTGGCGATTGGTAGGTAGCGTTATGGCAATTATGATCACAGATTGGTGTATCAATTGTGATACGTGCATAGATGAATGTCCTGCTACGGCTATAGTAAGTGCCAATGATAGCCCGCTTGCGGCAAAAGAGTGTACTTATGTAAAGCCTGAAAAATGTATCGAATGTGTAGATAGCAGTGTACCAAAATGTGCTGATGTGTGCCCAACCGAGGGAGCCATAGTATGGGATATGCCTTACACGGCATCATATCATCAATACTACATGGATGGCCAAGCACAAGGAAAATATAACATAAGAGTTCATTCTAAAAAAGGGATGCTAACGCCGGAGATGCAGCCTCGCCCATTTAGAGAAAATATCTCCATGCATGATAGAGAATCCCACGAGAGTGTACTCTAAAAAAATAGTTTATAAATAAGAATAAAATACAAAGGAGTCAAAATGAGCTGCGCATGCGGAACATCTAACAGCTTTGATCCAAACGATCCTAAAGCTTTGGAGATACAAGCCAAAATCAATAACCATCCGTGCTATAGCGAGGGTGCACATCAACATTATGCCAGAATTCATGTACCCGTTGCTCCTGCGTGCAATATCCAATGCAATTATTGTAATCGCAAATATGACTGCTCGAATGAGAGTAGACCCGGTGTCACAAGCGGTAAGCTTACTCCTGAGGAAGCTGTCAAAAAAGTACTTTATGTTGGCGGAGAGATACAACAGCTTTCAGTTGTAGGCATAGCAGGACCGGGTGATGCACTGGCTAATCCGGATAAAACTTTTACCACTTTTAGGCTCTTGCAAGAAAAAGCTCCGGATCTGAAACTATGCTTGTCAACTAACGGTTTGAGGCTTCCTGAATATATCGATGAAATCGTAAAATACAATGTAGACCATGTAACGGTAACCATTAATACTGTAGATGAAACTGGCGAAATTGGCGCTAAGATATATCCATGGGTACATTGGGAACATCGAAAAATAAAAGGCAAGGAGGGTGCAAAGTTGCTTCTAAAAAAACAACTCGAAGGCATCAAAATGCTAACAGACAGGGGTATTTTAATCAAAGCAAATTCTGTACTAATTCCAGGCGTTAATGATAAAGATCTGCCAAATGTTGCCAAAAAACTTAAAGAACTTGGCGTATTTTTACACAACATCATGCCTCTGCTTTCAGCTCCTGAATTTGGAACAAAATTCGGCTTAGAGGGTGTGCCAAGCGCAACTGATCAAGAAGTGATGGCGGCTCAAGAAGCGTGTGGTATGGATATGAAACTCATGAGCCATTGCAGACAATGCAGGGCTGACGCGGTTGGACTTATAGGCGAGGATAGAGGTGAAGAGTTCGGTAAAGAAGTTTACACTGCTTTGGATTTCAATACTCTTGAAAACAAATACAATATCTATGCCAGACAAGAGTTTCATCAAAAAATAGAAACTTGGAGAAAAGCGCTCGAAATTGCAAATGAACGTATCAAGATAGAACAAGCATCAAAAGAACAATTAAGCTCAACAGGTCAAACAAAATTAATCGCAGTGACTACTTCGGGAGAAGGTGTGATCAATATGCACTTTGGAAGTGCAAAAGAATTTTTGATCTATGAAGCCGGAGATAAAGCTATCAAATTTGTGATGCATCGTAAAATAGAAAGTGCATATTGCAGCGGTCCGGAAAATTGTCACGGCAATAATCCAATAGAAGAGATAAAACAGACATTAAAAGATTGCGATATTCTCTTAACTGAAAAGATAGGTGATTGCCCAATGGGAGAGCTTGGATCTATTGGATTGATTTGTGATGATAGTTATGCCCTGCAACCCATAGAAAAATCAGTTTACGAAGCAACGAATAAATATTTTTTTCAATCTGTCAAAGAGGTTGGATAATCTCGTAGGTATTACACAAA
>JAFGWQ010000058.1 GCA_016937075.1 Campylobacterales bacterium
ATCTATCATCACTTCTCCTTCAAAGAAAATATTTAAATTATAACATACTTTTTTATAAAAATATGGCAATTTGAAATTTTTTTACTATTTTTTTATAAAAATAATACAATTTGAAATATAAGAGATAAAAGGATATAAAATGACTTACTCTAAAAGCAACTCAATATTTCAAGAAGCACGAAACGCAGGATGTATCAGCATATCAGATCTGGCACTTTTTATCAAAGCCAAAAGATACCATTATCTGTTTGGCTAATCAATAAACAAAATAGACACCTCATCGCCTACTTGTTTGCTGGTGTCTGTGGATGATAATTTTATAAGTGCGGTTGGACCAAGCATATTGGTCAAGATGGCACTGCTACCTAGTTTTTTATCTCCAAAATCACATAGATATCGGTCATGTTCACTTTTGATGCGGCAAGCCACGAACTCTGTCTTATTTGTTTTTTTTGTGTAGGATTCTTGAAGTGTAGCTTTGATGGTGCGCAAGCCTTGATAGGTATCCGTAAACCGCGCTATTAGCGGCAATAGATACAAAAGTGCCGTTACGGTTGAAGAGTAAGCAAATCCGGGTAACCCCAAAATAAATTGATCTTCTTTGCGTGCCAGCATAATATGTTGGCCCGGCTTGATATGAACCCCTTGAAATAGCACTTCAAAGCCTATCTCTTTGATAACATCTTTTACAAAATCAAAATCCCCTACGCTTACCCCGCCTGTCGTTACGACAATATCACTATTCCTAAGAGCTTTTTGCATGGCATGAGTGATGATAGTTTTATCATCCTTGACGCATCCAAGCTGCAAAGGGCTTCCTCCATACTTAGTTACAATTGCTTCTATAGTATAGTGATTACTGCTTCTTATCTGGGCATCGGAAGTCTGTGTTTCACCTAGATCCAAAAGTTCGCTTCCTGTGGCAAATATAGCTACTTTTGGTTTGGAATATACTCTAAGCTTATCTATATTTAAACTTGCCATTACTCCAATTTGTGCAAAATCTATCTTTGTTCCAGCAGGTATCAGCAACTCGTCTTTTTCGTAGTTTTCGCCGATACCCCTAACGCTAAACCCTTTGGGTACGGGAGAGGCAATAATGATACTTTCTCCTTGCACTTCTACGTTTTCTATAGGTATGAGCGTATCAGACCCCCTTGGCATAAGTGAGCCTGTAAAAGTCTTGATGCATTTTCCCTTTTCAACAGATTGTACGATATCACTACCTGCTGGATTAATACCTTCTATAATAAGCTTCTCAAGCACCATATCTTCATGTCGCACGGCATACCCATCCATGGCTGCAGTTGGCTTAGGTGGTGAATTCTCGGATGCTTTTATATCTTGAGCCAATACAAATCCAAGTGTTTGCATTAAAGGAAGCTCTAATGTAGCTGTTTTTTTAGGGTTCAAATCGTTAACGATTTGAAGTGAAGTTTCAAAATCTATAAATGCCAACACTAATCCTTTTTGGACATTAGCCCAGCACCGCTCATAGGGGTACTTCTATCTTCGGCGTATACTCTTTTGCCCCCAACTATATCGTATTTCCATATAGGGGCATTTGCTTTGAAATCTTCTACAAACTCATCGATTAGCTCCAATGCTACGCGGCGTTTTGGTGAAAATACTGCCGACATATATGATGATGTATGTACCGGCACGTCGCCTCTGGAGTGTGCCATTTTGAGAATTGCGCCCTTTTTTTGGGCTTTTGCTTGCCAATCGTTAAACCAGCTATCGAGTATAGGCTCATAGATATCGAAGCTTAGTGCTTCTATGCTATCTTCTTCTCTCACAATACCTATAAATGGTATAAAAGCACCCCAATTTCGCTCCACACTCTCTTCTAGCCAACCAGCAAAAATAGCTTTAACATCCAGAGGTCCATTATAAATCTCTACCATCATCCACCACACACAGGAGGAAGCAGTGAGATCTTATCTCCATCTTTTAAAACATGATCCAAATCACATACCATAGTATCATTCACTGCAATAGCCAATTTATCCAACCACACTGACAATTGGATATCTTGCTGCAGATACAAAGCAACATCTCTTAAGCTGTTCGCTTCTATATCTATACTTGCTTTAGCTATAGGACCTAAAAATTCTATTCTTACCAATATATTCTCCTAAAAATTGAGCGGCTAACAAAGAAAGCTCCTCGTCATGAAGAGCCAATCAGATAGCCAGATTATAAAAGTTGTTTGATATAATTAGGCTTAAAAAGGATACTGCGGTGCTGTTTGGCTCTATTGATTATCTCAATCTCCTGCCGTTTCAAGTTTTTCTGAAACAAAATATCAAAAATAATGCTGCACGAATGAACCTCTCAAGAAATCGTAATGTACCAAGCGAGATCAACAGCGCTTTTCACGCCGGCAAAGTAAATGCAGCGTTTATCTCTTCTGTTACATCCAAACGATGCAGATGCACAAATGTAGGCATAGTCGGCAGGGGCAGAGTATATAGTGTGCTTCTTTTAAACAAAGAAGAAAGAGCAGATAGTGCTTCTCAAACATCAAATGCCTTAGCCAAAATATTGGACCTCAAAGGTGAAGTTATGATAGGCGATAGAGCTTTGAAATATTATCTTGATGGAGGAGAGGCTATAGACCTCTCGTTAGAATGGCACAATAAAACCAAACTGCCTTTTGTATTTGCTAGACTTTGCTACCATGAAAATAAAACCCAAATAACAAAACTCGCCAAGAAGTTTGCCAGAACAAAGGTTTTCATTCCCCAGTATATACTCAAAAAAGAGGCAAAAAGAAGAGAGATATCTCCAAATGATGCCAGATGGTATCTAAATCATATACATTACAAAATAGACCCAAAAGCCAAACAAGCTCTAAAAATATTTCTAAAAGCTGCTAAAGCGTAGACAATAGCTTATCGATTCTCTTTACGGTTTCTTCGACGCCCAAAATAGCCATAATCTCATCTAGTCCTGCTCCGGTCATAGAACCAAGAAGAGCTACGCGTAAAGGCTGGCCGATTTTGCCAAAACCTATCTCTTTGGCGCTTACCAGTTTTTCCAATACAGTGTGATAATCACACGGCAAATGAAGCGAATCTTGTGAGGCTCTCAATAGCACTATAAAATCATTCAAAATCATTTTTGTATCTTCTTTGATGGCTTTTTTATAATCTTTTTCATTATAACTCTCAGGAGCATTCAAAATAAGACTGATTTGCTGCGAAAGTTCAACTAAAGTTTTACCTCTCTCTTTTGTAGCGTCAAGCAGAAGTTCAAGTTTGTCATGCCCTTCTATATGAACTCCAAAATCTTTGAGCATTACGGCTAATTTATCATTTGGAGTATTTTTGATGTAATGGCTATTGAGCCAAAGAAGCTTATCTAGATTATAGCTGGATGCACTTTTGTTAATATTTTGCGGATCAAATAGATTCTTCATCTCTTCAATGCTGAATATCTCTTGATCTCCGTGGCTCCATCCGAGACGAACCAAGAAATTCAATAACGCTTCAGGTAAAAATCCATTAGTTTTATAATCCATAACATCCGTTGCACCGTCTCTTTTGGATAGTTTTTTACCCTCTTCGTTATTGATCATTGCCAAATGGCTAAATCTAGGCAGCTTAAATCCAAGAGCATTATAAACAACGATCTGTTTAGGAGTATTATAGAGATGATCATCTCCTCTAATTACATCAGTAACCCCCATAAGTGCATCATCTATGGCTACAACGAAATTGTATGTTGGAGTTCCGTCACTGCGGGCAATGATAAAATCATCCACTTCGCTAGAGGCTATGCAAATATCACCCTTAACACCGTCTTTGAAACAAATATCTCCACTTTGTGGGGCTTTGATACGAACAACAGGTTCTATGCCGCTAGGCGGGGTACCTGCAAAGTCACGATATCTGCCATCATATCTTGGCCGCTCTTTGCGTGCCATTTGGGCTTCTCGCAATTCGTCAAGCTCTTCTTTAGTCATATAGCAATGATACGCTTTACCTTCATGAAGAAGTTGGTCTATGTATTGCTTGTAGATATCAAATCTTTTTGATTGATAAACTACCTCACCATCATAATTCATCCCTACCCAATCAAATGCTTTGATGATAGCTTTTGTGGCATCTTCGGAGTTTCTAGCCATATCCGTATCTTCTATACGAAGTAAAAATTTTCCATTGTTGCGTCTAGCCCAAAGCCATGAAAAAAGAGCGGTACGAAGCCCTCCTATGTGTAAGTATCCGGTAGGGCTTGGAGCAAAACGAGTAACTATCATTATATACCTTTTTTTATTTTAATCGCTCTTATGGACAAAGTCCATATTCGCTTACAGTCCTCAGCGGACAGCTCACGGCACTTATGTGCCTTTTTTTGTGGCATTATAGCAAAAAGAGGTTTTATCTTTTATAGATTAGTCCGCTTTTTGTAAAAGGGCACTACCTTTTGAGGCGATATATCTTGCTATAAGGAGAAGATACCACTAGCTCGAATAGATTATGGTCATATTGACCAAGTAAGAACATTTGTACATATGCGGTATCGAACGTATCGGTATCCATGATTACAAAAGATCCATAAAT
>JAFGWQ010000059.1 GCA_016937075.1 Campylobacterales bacterium
AAGAAGGGTGAAGGGCGAATGGTGAATGGTGAATAGTGATTGGTGATTGGTGATTGGTGTTTGGTGATTGGTGATTGGTTTTTTCTCGCGCACGGCAGAGAGCATGCTGAATTTAGTTCAGTATCTTTGTCAATTTGCACAGTTTCCGTCATTCTGAGCCACAAAGTGGCGTGAGAATCCAAAAAAGAGATCTTCACGAAGTCTAGAGACTTCTCAAGATGACCAACAAGTTCAAGATGATAAAATTTCAAATCCGAGTCATAATATTTTTCACTGATTTATAAACTTTTTTTGCTATAATCAACCCCAAAACTATATCTTTGGAGAAGAGACCATGAAAATGAGTGGAGCACAAATGGTGTGCGAAGCACTCATCGCTGAGGGAGTTACGACCGTTTTCGGTTACCCAGGCGGTGCTATTATGAATGTATATGACGCCATCTATAAACAAAACGGATTCGAGCATATACTAAATCGCCATGAGCAAGCAGCAGTACATGCGGCTGACGGTTACGCTAGAGCGACGGGCAAAGTCGGAGTCGCTATGGTCACAAGCGGGCCAGGATTTACAAATGCGGTCACCGGACTGGCTACTGCTTATATGGATTCTATTCCGCTCGTGGTGATCTCAGGGCAAGTTCCTCTCTCCTTGATAGGTACGGATGGGTTTCAAGAAGTTGATGCTGTGGGTATATCAAGGCCTTGTACGAAACACAACTATTTAGTCGATAGCATTGAAGATCTGCCTCGAATATTAAAAGAGGCGTTTTATATAGCCAGTTCAGGCAGACCCGGTCCGGTACTTGTGGATATCCCAAAAGATATAACAGCAGAATATGGAATATTCAAATATCCTACCGAGGTAAATATACCTACCTATCGTCCTAGCTACAAAGGCAACGATAGGCAGATCAAAAAAGCTGTTGAAGCCATAATTGAAGCCAAAAAGCCTCTTTTGTATCTTGGCGGGGGAGTAGTGCTGGGCAATGCAAGCGACCTTGTACGAGAATTTGCAAAAATGACACAGATCCCTGCGGTTGAAACCTTGATGGCTAGAGGTGTTATGGGCTATGAAAATCCATTATTGCTCGGAATGCTTGGAATGCATGGAAATTATGCATCAAATATGGCTATGAGCGAAACGGACCTGATCATCTCTCTTGGTGCAAGATTTGATGACAGGGTTACAGGAAAACTAAGTGAATTTGCTAAGTATGCCCAGATAATACATATAGATATAGATCCGGCAAACATAGGTAAACTAGTAGATGTTGATTTTCCGATAGTGGGTGATGTAAGCGAAGTGCTGCACAAAATGATCTCTTTGCTGGCAGGAAATGTAAACCCGGATAGATACCAAGCATGGAGAGAGATATTGGCTAGATACAATGAGCTTCATCCACTTACTTATAATGATAGCGATGAGGTTATCAAGCCGCAATGGGTAATCGAGCGAATCGGTCAGACGCTTGGAGAAAATGCCATCATTACATCCGATGTTGGACAGCATCAAATGTGGGCAGCGCAATTTTATCCGTTTGACAGGCCAAGACAATGGATAAACTCAGGCGGTCTGGGTACTATGGGATTTGGTTTTCCGGCAGCCTTGGGCGCTAAGCGCGGAGTCCCAGAAAAAACTGTCATAAACATAACCGGTGACGGTTCGATCCTGATGAACATGCAAGAGCTTGTAACTGCGGCTGAATATAAAATACCGGTAATCAATGTCATCCTCAATAACCAATTTTTGGGTATGGTTAGACAATGGCAGACATTTTTTTATGAGAAGAGATATTCTGAGACAGACTTGAGTTTCCAGCCAAATTTCAAAGCCTTGGCTGAAGCGTGCGGCGGCATAGGCTATGACGTAACCACCAAAAAAGAGTTTGATGAAGCATTGCAAGATGCTATCAAACAAGATAGGGTTTGTTTCATGAATGTAGCAGTACATCGTTTTGAAAATGTACTGCCAATGGTGCCGGCAGGCGGAGCATTGTACAATATGTTATTAGAGCACAAGGACCAATAATGCAAGAAGTTAGAAGAGTTATATCGGCTATTGTTATGAATGAAAGCTCAGTATTGGCAAGAGTATCGGGTCTTTTTGCCGGACGCGGATACAATATAGAATCACTCACGGTTGCTCCGATCCCAAATAGCGATCTTTCAAGAATAACTATAGTTACAAAAGGTAATCAAAGAATAATAGAGCAGATCATAAAACAGCTCAATAAACTTATCTCTACTCTTAAAGTCATTGAACATGAAGAGATGGTAGAAAAAGAGATGGTACTCATCAAATTCCCAGCCGGTGAACATCTGGGGGATATACAAGCGTTATGTCAGACATATAATGGCGGTATCGTCAATGCCGGTGAACATATGGTCATAGCCATGGCTGCCGATGAGTCTAAACGTATAGAGCATTTTCTTGAAGCATCGCAAAGATACAATCCGCTTGAAATCGTACGAGGCGGCATAGTGGCTATAGAAAGGTAAGCTTATGTTGCTAAGCAGTATCTTAAATGAGATAGGTTTGTCGCTTGAAGGCAATGATAAAGAGATAAACGGTATCCATACTCTAAGCGAAGCAGGCCCTAGCCAGCTGAGCTTTTTTAATAACGATAAATACAAAGACGAGCTTTCTTATACTAAGGCAGGAGCTGTTCTGATAGAAGAGAAATATGCATATCTGTTGCCACAAGATACGATAGCTATCATCACAAATGAACCATATCTTAAATTAGCACTTGCTTCAAAACTATTTGCATATAATCTAACGTCAAAAACTACCAAACCTACGGTTGGAGATGGATGCGATATGGATGAAAGTGTGATCTTTGGCAGCAATGTAACTATAGGAGACGGGGTAACGATACTTGGGGGATGTTATATAGGGGATAATGTAGTGATAGGCTCCAATACTCTGCTCCATCCAAATGCCACAATCTATCACCATACGCTCATTGGTGAGAGATGTATCATACATAGCGGTGCGGTCATTGGGAGTGATGGATTTGGATTTGCCCATACCAGAACAGGCGAGCATGTCAAGATCTATCAAAATGGAAATGTTATCATAGAAGATGATGTAGAGATAGGAGCCAATAGTACTATTGATAGAGCGGTGTTTGGTACTACTTTTGTGCGCACCGGTACAAAAATAGATAATCTTGTCCAGATAGGCCACAATTGTGATATCGGTGCATATAGTTTGCTTGCAGCCCAAGTCGGAATGTCGGGATCTACGGTACTTGGCAGAAATGTAGTCATGGGCGGACAAAGTGCTAGTGCCGGTCATCTAAAAATAGGTGATTTTGCAACAATTGCCGGTAAATCAGGAGTGACCAAAACTCTTGAAGGCGGCAAAACTTATGCAGGTTTTCCTGCAGTGGAGCATAATGTCTGGCTGCGTTCGCAAGCAAAATTGGCATCATTGCTCAAAAAGCAAAAATAGTGATATAATATTTCTAAAAATGGAGAAATATTATGAGTAAAATTGCTAAAATTATCCAAGAAATTAATCTGCACGGCACAACGGACGGGTCTATATCGATCGGTATCCTCACCGAACCATATGGAGCAGATAGTCAAAGTGTAGCAAGTATCGGTATAGCATTGCAAAGCAGCTCGAATGAGCCTGATTGGAAGGTGCATATCCCAAAAGAAAATATTGATGCCGTGATAACGGCACTGCACGAGGCTAAAAAAGCACTTTAGTTATTCGTCATGTTGAATTTAGTTCAGCATCTTCGTCAATTTGTACAGTTTCCGTCATTCTGAGCCACAAAGTGGCGTGAGAATCCAAAAAATAGATCTTCACGAAGTCTAAAGACTTCTCAAGATGACAAACTTCCCGTCATCCTGAACTTGTTTCAGAATCTAAAAATAGTAGGGTGG
>JAFGWQ010000060.1 GCA_016937075.1 Campylobacterales bacterium
AAACCAACAAAAGCAAAAATAAATGGTGTAATACATGAAATTGTTTTAGATGGTGATAGATTTATGCCTCAAATAAAAAAATATACTTTTGAAAAAATAAGTTCACTTATTCTTGATAATAATAGAGGAAGTAAAAATCTTGAAGATTTATCTTTATCAGGTAAATTTGATTATCCAAAATCTGTAGATTTTATAAAAAAATTATTACGTATAACAGGAACGAAAAATTCAACTATCTTAGATTTTTTTGCAGGTTCAGGGACTACGGGACACGCTGTACTAGAACTCAATAAAGAAGATGAAGGAAATAGACAATTTATCCTTTGCACTAACAATGAAAATAGTATTTGTGAAGAAGTTACCTATCCAAGAATCTCAAAAGTTATAAATGGATACACAACTCCAAAAGGAGCTGATATAGATGGCTTTGGTGGAAATATTGACTACTACAAAACAGACCTAATCCCTACAAATGGAATATCAAATATTACAGATACAACAAGGGAAGAATTAACCAAAAAAGCTGGGAATATGATAGCTATCAAAGAAAATACACATCTTATGGTAGAACTTTGTGAGCATTATCAGATTTTTATAAATGAAGCTACAAAAAAACAAACTGCTATATATTTTACAGAGGATTTAAGCTGTTTTGATGAATTGATAGAAAAAACAAAAGCACACTCTACAAAACTTTATATCTTTTCATTTGGGAAAATTGATAAATCATCATATAAATATTTAGGGAAAAACTATCAAATAGAAGATATTCCAGAGCCAATAATAGAAATTTATAAAGAGATAAATAAAGAGGGGATTTTATGATATTAGCCGATTTTCAAAAAAAAGCTGTAGATGGCTTAAGTAAAACATTTTTTAATCTTTGGCAAACAAAAAATTATCAACTTCCTTTAGTTTTTAAAGCTCCAACAGGTGCTGGAAAAACTATTATGATGGCTGAATTTTTAAGAACACTTGATGGAAATTATCATTTTGATGATGATAAGGCTTATATTTGGATCTCTTTTGGTGGAGATGATTCTTATCTACAATCAAAAGAAAAATTCTATAAATATTTTAATAATGGAACAGATATGACTTTGAGGGATAAAAATGATTTGTCTCTCAAAGAATTACCAAAAAACAATATCTTTTTTATAAATTGGTCAAAGATAAAGTCAAGTACAAAAGATGGTAGAGTTTTAAGAAAAGATTGTGAACTTACAAATGGAGATTATGGAGTTTTTGATGAGTTTATAATTAACACTAAAAACAAAAGAGATTTGATACTTATTATTGATGAAGCACACACGGAAACAAGTACAAATTTAGCGCAAGAAGTCATTGATCTAATAAATCCAAGAATTATCATAAAAGTAACTGCTACTCCAAAAAATTTACCAAATATTAGCGATGTCACAAATCATAAGGCAGGTTTTGTTGAAGTTTTGGAAGAAGAGGTTATCGAAAGTGGACTGATTAAAAAATCGCTTATTATTCAAACGCACGAAGAGATAGAAGCTATGCAAAATCAAAATTTAAGTGAAGACGAGTTGATGGTGGAACTTGCTATTAAAAAGAGAGATGAGTTAAAAAAGATTTATGAAGAGCAAAATCTTGATATAAACCCACTTGTGCTTATTCAGCTTCCAAGTGATATGAACGAAAAAGAGGAAGTTACAACAAATAAAAAACTTCTAGTTTTAAACTATCTCAAGCAAAAAGGTGTTTTGGATGAAGAGATAGCTATTTGGCTATCAAATGAAAAGAAAAATCTTGATTTTATAACTTTGAATAACAATGAAGTAAATTTTATGCTTTTTAAAGTAGCACCTGCTACCGGATGGGACTGTCCAAGGGCTTCTATTTTGGTAATGTTTAGAGAGATAAAATCTCCATCTTTTCATACACAAATCATTGGGCGAATTAAAAGGATGCCTGAGGCAAAACATTATGAAAATGAGATTTTAAATAAAGCATATATCTACACAAACTACAACAAAAGCCATATTCGAGATTTAAAAGAATCAAGTGAAAATAAAATCCCAATCCATTTTGCAAAACTAAAAGACAGCATTGGACAAATAACTTTGCAAAGCATTTATCACAATAGGGTTGATTTTAATACTTTAAGCCCTGAAACTATGTGGCAACAGTATATGCTAAAAACTCTTGATGAGCATAAGTCTCAAATTGAAAAAAATGTTGATTTTAAAGCAGTAAAGATTTTAAATAAAATTGTTGTTGATGCAACTATCAATAGCTTTGATGGGTTTATGTTGCAGTTGAAACAAAATGCAAATGAAACGGATTTTACTTTTAGCAGAAATGATATTGAAAAACTTTATAATCTTTTATGTTTTGAAGAGCTTGAAAAACAGGAAAATAATACAGCAAAGTATAATCCATCAAGGTCTTGGAGTGCGTTAAAAAAAGCTTTGAATGTTTGGTTTAGCAAAAGATTTATTCTACATAGAGAAAATTTTTATTTGATTATAGTTAATGACCTACTTAAAAATGATAGTTATTTGAAGCAAGTCATAAGCAAAGCTTTGATTGGATTTAGAAATGAATATGAGATAAAACTCAAAGAAAAAGACGGTAAAGAGTTAGTTTATGTATTGATACCTCAAGATGAGATTAGTTTTACAGATGACTATGAAGAATTGAATGCCGCAAAAAATGTTTATGATAAATTTTATAATCGCAAAAGTTATAAAGGTAAAGATAATGAAGAAAATTTTATAAAATTTTTAGAAGATCAATCAAATGTGTTTTGGTGGCATAAGCAAAGCGACAGCGGAAAAGAGAATTTTGCAGTAGAATATTTTGATACTCAAGAAAATAAAGATAGGCTTTTTTATCCTGATTTTCTAATAATGACAAATGACAATAAACTTTTTATTTTAGATACCAAAAATGGGGATACAGCAAAATCAATAGAAACAAAAAGTAAAGCAGAAGCTTTGCAAAAATGGATAATTAACAATCAGGTAAAATATGATTTTGAGATTATGGGAGGTATAGTGATTTTTGAGTATCCAAATTGGAAAATTAATTGCAAAAATCAATACATTTTTGAGAATTTATTAGATTGGCAATCGGTTGATTTTTTAAAATAGATTTGCAGAAAATTTGCAAATCTGTTTCCTCATAGGTGACTGGTCGCAAAATGCGACCGGTTTGAAATTTTGCGGTTGAAATTTTCGACCGCAGTCCTACTTCTTCAAAGTCCTTGATGAATTAAATAGGCTATTTTGTCGCATTTCCGGAAGCTAAAATATTGCAATTTGAAATATTTTTTTATCTAATAATTTGTCTATGATATGATTTTTATCATTAAGAGAATGCGAGTAATGATCGATATATATTTGACAGGGTGTGTTAAATGGACAATCAAACAAAATTAGGCACGGTGATCTACAATGACGGTGAGCTCGAACTCAATGTTTCGGTGACCGAAGATACTCTGTGGCTTACTCAAATACAGTTATGTGATATTTTTGAAAAAGATCAAAGCGTTATCAGCAGACATATCAACAACATATTCAGAGACAACGAGGTAGATAAAAAAAGTAATATGCAAAAAATGCATATTGCAAATTCTGATAAACCAGTCAATTTCTACAGTTTAGATATAGTTTTGGCTGTAGGGTACAGAACAAATTCATCTAAAGCAATAAAATTCAGACAATGGGCTACATCAGTACTCAAAAGCTATATTCAAAAGGGTTATGCTATCAACGGTGACAAAATCACAAACGAAAGATTTGTATCATTGGAAAACGAAGTTTCGGTATTAAAATCTCAAATGGAAGAGTTTAAAGCGCTTATCAATGATGATAATGTCAAAACAAAACAAGGGATATTTTTTGATGGGCAAATTTATGATGCCTATGTGTTTGTAAATGATTTACTAAAAAGCGCAAAAAGTGAAGTAGTGCTGATTGACAACTATATCGATGATACGGTTTTTACCCTCTTAAGCAAATATCCGAACTTAAAAATCAAGATTTATACAAAAGCTATCTCAAGACAATTATATTTAGATTTTCAAAAATACAAATCCCAATATACGAATATAGATCTTGCAGAGTTTAAAAATGCCCATGATAGATTTTTGATAATCGACGGAATAGATATTTACCATATCGGCGCCAGTCTCAAAGATTTGGGTAAAAAGTGGTTTGCATTTTCAAAATTTGAGATGGGCACTTTTGAAATTTTTGGGAGATTAAAATAATAGATAAGAACATAACTAATTTTTAATTGTTTGGAATTACCAAGGGTTGAAGAACTGGGTTGTTTTGCAATCCTACTTCTTCAAAATCCTAGGCAGTGTAATGCCGGTTTGGTGTTGGTATTTGCCTTTTCTGTCTTTGTATGTAGTCTCGCATGGCTCATCACCTTGTAAAAATAGCACTTGTGCTATGCCCTCATTTGCATAAATTTTGGCAGGCAATGGAGTGGTATTTGATATCTCTATGGTGATATGCCCTTCAAACCCCGGCTCAAACGGAGTAACATTTACAATGATCCCGCATCTGGCATATGTGCTTTTGCCTAGGCAGATTGCCAAAGTATCATGAGGCATCTTGAAATATTCCACCGTACGCGCCAGAGCAAAAGAGTTTGGCGGCACTATACACACGTCACCTTTAAAGTCAACCACATTAGCATCATCAAAATCCTTCGGATCTACAACTTGTGCATTTATATTAGTAAAGATCTTAAATTCGTCGCTTACACGTATATCGTATCCGTAGCTGCTAAGCCCATAGCTAACCACACCATGCCCTATCAATGCTTCGCAAAAAGGATTTATCATCTCTTCTTTTAGGGATTTTTCTCGTATCCAACTATCTGATTTAAGTCCCATTTGTATCCTTGATATTCAATTATTTAAAATTATAGCATGAAGGCAATAATATTATCATATTAGGTAGCGTGCTAATAAACTTGATTGGATATAATATTAGTTATATTTTGTTACAAGGATTTTTGGCATGTCTATTAAAATTGCTATCATAGGTCTAGGATACGTTGGGCTACCTTTAGCTCACGCTTTTAGTGAAAAATATCCCGTTGTCGGTTTTGATATCAATCGCGAACGGATTGATGAACTCTTAAGCGGGTTTGACAGGACATTGGAGCTTACAAGCGAACAAGTTAAGCAAAGTATTGCTAACGGCATGGTGTATACTACAAATCTAGAAGATACCAAAGATAGCAATATATATATAGTCACTGTCCCTACTCCAATAGATGCAAGTAATGAGCCAGACCTTACTCCAATTGTTAAATCCACTCAAAGTGTAGCAAAAGTACTAAAAGAAGGTGACATCGTCATATATGAAAGCACCGTTTATCCCGGAGTTACAGAAGAGGTATGTGTACCGCTTCTTGAAGAAGGAAGCGGACTCAAATTTAACGAAGGTTTCTTTTGCGGATACTCTCCAGAACGGATAAACCCGGGTGATAAAGAGCATACAGTAACCAAGATACTCAAGATCACTAGCGGAAGCACACCTGAAATTGCCAAAAAAGTCGATGACTTATACAGATCTATTATCACGGCCGGTACCCATTTAGCCCCTACCATTAAAGTAGCTGAAGCAGCCAAAGTCATAGAAAATACTCAAAGAGATGTCAATATCGCTCTTGTAAATGAACTAGCAATGATATTTGATCTTATGGGCATAAATACACATGATGTCATCGAGGCTGCAGCTACGAAGTGGAATTTCATTAAACTATTCCCCGGACTTGTCGGCGGCCACTGCATAGGAGTTGACCCGTATTATCTCACACACAAAGCCCAAAGTCTTGGCTATATGCCAAATCTCATCCTTGGTGCCAGACAAATTAATAACGGTATGAGCAAGCTGATCGTTGATAAAACCATCAAACAAATGATAAAAGAAGATAAGAAGCTCAAAGGCGCAAATGTCCTTGTAATGGGCGTGACATTCAAAGAAAACTGTCCGGATATGAGAAACTCGAAAGTGCTTGATATCATTAAAGAGCTTGAAGAGTATGAGTGTAAAGTCGATGTGTATGATTATTGGGTGGATAGAAGCGACAGAGAGACGAAGCATCTTGGTTTTGTGGATGAGCTGCCGTTGGATTCACATAAATATGATGCCATTATAGTAGCAGTAGGACATGATAAATTCAAACAGATCACCACAGAGCAGTATAAAAGCATGTCAAGAGGCACTCCGATAGTAATGGATGTTAAAGGCATAGTTAGCGAACCTACATGGAGACTTTAAGAGAGGATGAAGGTAGAAGGATGAAGGTAGAAGGAAAAAATTTTGCACTAATAGGAGCGGCAGGATATATAGCTCCTAGGCATATGAAAGCTATAAAAGAGACGGGCAACAATCTCGTGGTAGCGCTTGATAAATATGACGGTATCGGGATAATGGACAGTCATTTTCCACAAGCTGATTTTTTTACCGAATTTGAGAGGTTTGAGAGTTTTATTGACCAGTGGCATAGAGAGCAGAGCCAAAAGATAGAGTATGTGGCTATCACAAGTCCGAACTATCTGCACGCAAGCCATATAAGTTTTGCGCTTAGAAACGGCGCTCATGCTATTTGCGAAAAACCTTTGGTGCTTAATCCTAATGATATAGATATGCTTCAAAAGATAGAACAAGAAACTGGCAAAAAGGTTTATAATATTTTGCAGCTTAGATTGCATGATTCGATCATTGCTCTAAAAGAAAAAATTGCAAAAGAACTTGAAGACAATCCGCATAAGATCTACGATATAGACCTAACCTATCTTACAAGCAGAGGCAAATGGTATTTTGCATCATGGAAAGGCGATGAGTCCAAAAGCGGCGGGATTGCCAGCAATATAGGAGTGCATTTTTTTGATATGCTCTCATGGATATTTGGTCCAATAGAAGAAAATATAGTCCATATCAAACAAAGCGACGTAAATGCCGGATATATGAAGCTCAAAAATGCCCGTGTCAGATGGTTTTTGAGCGTAAATTATGACTATATACCAGAAGATATAAAGCTAAGCGGCAAGACAACATATAGAAGCATCACGGTTAACAGTGAAGAGTTTGAATTTAGTGAAGGCTTTACTGATCTTCATACTACAAGCTACAAACATATACTCGCAAATGGCGGATTTGGGTTGGAAGAAGCTAGAAATTCTATCAACATAGTATCAACTATTCGTTCCCTTGCTCCTCTTGGACTTAGCGGAGATTATCATCCGTTTTGTGAGAAGGTAGAAGGACGAAGGATGAAGGTGGAAGGATGAAGGGAAATAGTTATCGTGATTTACTTGTTTGGCAAAAGTCTATGGAGCTTACCAAACAAGTTTATATGATAACCAAAGATTTTCCTAAAGATGAAATTTATGGATTGACTTCTCAAATTAGAAGATGTGCTGTATCTATTCCTAGTAATATTGCTGAAGGAAGAGGTCGCAATAGTGATAAAGAATTTATAAGGTTTTTACAAATATCTTTAGGTTCATTATATGAATTGCAAACTCAATTAGACTTAGCATTAAGTTTTAACTATATAACAAATATAGAAAATATTTTAGATTTATCATTGGAGATTGAAAAAATGCTAAATAAATTAATTACAGTAAAAGGTGGCAGAAATGTCTAGCTCTTCTAACTTCTACCTTCACCCTTCTTCCTTTGTTGATGATGAAGTAATTATTGGCGCAAACACTAAAATTTGGCATTTTTCTCATATATTAAGCGGATCGGTTATCGGGCTAAATTGCTCTTTTGGACAAAACTGCGTCGTAGGACCGAAAGTAAAAATAGGCAATGGCGTAAAAGTACAAAACAATGTCTCCATTTACGAAGGCGTAGAGTGTGAAGATGATGTATTTTTGGGACCATCTTGTGTGTTTACGAATGTGACAAATCCAAGAGCTTTTATCGTTCGTCGTGATGAATTCAAGCTCACACTTCTCAAAAAAGGCTCAAGTGTCGGAGCAAATGCGACAATTATTTGCGGAGTTACAATAGGAGAATATGCGCTAATTGGCAGCGGAGCGGTAGTAAATCGTGATGTGAAACCGTACGCTTTGATGGCAGGAGTACCGGCTCGTCAGATAGGATGGGTGAGCAGAGCGGGGAATACTTTGAAATTTGATGAAAACGGCATAGCAGAAGATAGCTTTGATAACAGTAAGTATAAACTGGAAAATGATAATTTAATAGCAATAGCCGTTTTATAAAGAATAACTGAAACGGCTCAAATTTTAAAAAAAGTGTGTGTTTTATGGTTGTGTCTTTGAAGCACTCCGATT
>JAFGWQ010000061.1 GCA_016937075.1 Campylobacterales bacterium
ATGGATGCAATATCCTGTTGGAATGGCCTTCAATCCCGACTCGGTTCGCAACGAAATGGCTAGCTTTCTTGATGTTGCCCTCTCTCCTGTTGCAGTAGCTAAATTTTTACATACTATCGGCAGTGGATACGTGATCGGAGCTTTGTTTGTAGTCGGAATATCCGCATGGATGATCTTGCGTAAACGCAATGTAATCGAAGCGAAACGCTCTATGGTTGTTGGATCTAGTTTTGGATTGCTTGTTTCAATCTTTTTGGCTATTAGCGGGGATGAATCAGCATATCAAGTAGCACAACATCAACCTGTCAAACTTGCAGCGATGGAAGGTCTCTACAAGGGTGAAGAACGTGCAGGAATTATTGCATGGGGTATTTTAAATCCTGAAAAAGAGATCGGGGATGATAAACAAGAATTTATTGGTGATTTTGAAATTCCGTATGCGTTATCGTTTTTAGGTTATCATGATATAAATGCTTTTGTACCGGGACTGGACGACTTGGTTTTTGGTAACGAAAAATATAATATCGAAGGTGCTGCATCAAAAATAGAAAAAGGTAAAATAGCTATAAAAGCTCTTGCTGATTATAAAGTAGCCAAAAAAGCCGGCGATGAAACTGCAATGAGTGCAGCCAATGTCAAACTTCAAGAATATATGCCTTATTTTGGGTATGGCTATTTGGAAAAACCTACAGATATCGTACCGCCTATAGCACTTACTTTTTATACATTCCATATAATGGTAGGTTTAGGTATGTGGTTTATAGTATTGTTCATTGTCATACTATATCTACTAATGGCTAACGATATTGCTCGCTATAAAAAAGTGCTTTGGTTGTCGATCATCTCTATACCGCTTGGTTATGTTGCAGCTGAGGCAGGATGGATCGTTGCTGAGGTTGGTCGTCAACCATGGGCTATACAAGATCTGATGCCGGTTGGAATTGCTGCTACACAAATTGATGTCGGGAACGTACAGCTATCATTTTGGTTGTTTGCGGTTATCTTTACAGGTTTGTTGATCGCTGAGATCAAAATTATGTTGCGCCAGATTTCTCTGGGCATTAACGGAGGACACTAATGTTTGAAAATCTTTCATTACACGAATTACAAATCTACTGGTGGATCATCATCTCCTTGCTTGGGGGGCTGTTTGTCTTTATTATGTTTGTTCAAGGGGGTCAAACTTTATTGAATGAACTCTCATCCAATGAAACAGAAAAAACAATGCTTGTAAATTCATTAGGGCGCAAATGGGAGCTAGGGTTCACTACGCTTGTATTGTTCGGGGGTGCACTTTTTGCTGCATTTCCGCTATTTTATTCGACAAGTTTTGGTGGAGCATACTGGGTATGGCTGGCTATTTTATTTACATTTATTATTCAAGCAGTATCATATGAATATCGCAAAAAAGAATCGAATCTTTTTGGTTCTGCTGTATATGAAAAATTTTTAGCTATTAACGGTTATTTGGGTACTTTTTTATTGGGAGCTGCTATTAGCACATTCTTTAGCGGTGCAGATTTCAGACTTGATGACAATAATTTTGTTTACTGGACTGTACCTACACGTGGATTAGAGGCTCTTTTGGTTCCTCAAAACTATCTATTACCGTTTGCTATGGTCTTTTTGGTAAGAATAGTCGGCGGAATGTATTTTATTAATAATATTGATCATGAACCTATTCGTGCTAGAGCGAGAAGAATGATCAAGCACAATACTATGTACTTCCTTCCGTTTTTCTTGACATTTGCAGCATGGGTACTATTCAAAGATGGATACTCATATGACCCGGTTACAAAATTTGTATCTCTTGTACCTATGAAACATCTATTTACATTTATTGAGCTTCCTTGGATAGGCGGCATATTTGCAATGGGTGTAGTTATGGTTCTTGTTGCAATATATAATTCAGCTTTTAGAGCAAAAAATTGCTGCATATTTACCGTAGGCATTGGAACAGTATTGGTTGTTATGGCATTATTGCTAAATGTAGGGCTAAATGGAACTGTTTATTACCCGTCAGTATATAACATTCAACACTCACTAACAATTGAGAATTCATCCGGAAGCCATTACACTCTTGCAGCAATGTCATATGCATCATTAATGGTACCTTTTGTTTTGGCATATATTTCTTATGTTTGGTATCTGATGGACCGCGTTAAAATTACAGAAGATGAGATAACATCTTCCGGTGAACACCATTATTAAGGAGATATTTATGGTTGATTATACTACTTCATTGATCTGGTTGGCTACATGGCCAATTATCATCTATATCGGATATAAATTTACTGCTTTTAATATGGCACATTTTAGCAGGGTAGAAACTTTATTAGAGAAGGATGATGATCATACTAATGTATGATATATCCTTCTCTTTGTCGGCCTTTTTGGCTGACACAATAACCTTTATTCTATTTTTTTTAAAAAATTTATTTCTTTTTTAAGTTGTTCTGATCGCTTGATATTTTTTCTCTTAAACAACATATATCTTCGTGGGCTTTTTTGAGCACCCTACTCTCTTCTAA
>JAFGWQ010000062.1 GCA_016937075.1 Campylobacterales bacterium
AATGACTATAAAAAAGAATGTAAAAAATAGTAAAATATAATTTCTTTGAAACGCCCGAATATCAAATAATGATAAAACTTGTCCGACAAGAAAAACAGACATCGATACCAACCATAAACCATATCCAATTCCAAATCCAACAATTGGCTGATTTGGACCACCAAATGTTATTGGGGGTTTTAATATACAAAATGAAAGAGCAATTAATAAGCCGGTGCTTGCAAAAATAATTGAACTTTTAATATTATCTTTTTCTTTCAAAGCAATAAAATAAAATATATTTGCATACCACTGAAAAGCGCCAATAAAGATACCTAGCCAACCAAAAAAGAATACAAAAATAGACCAATATTCATGACTAAAATTATCGGCGTAAAAAGCAATTGTAGAAAGCGAAACAACAAATAATATATAACTTATATAAACATGAAGTTTTTGTATTGATAATATTCTTAAATACATAATTTTTGCATCATATTTCTATATAATCCAAATCCTCATGGAATGTCTCGCGAGTAAGATACAACATCACAAACCCCAAAGCAAACACAACTATACCCACAACTGCTCCGGCACCTAAAACTCCCAAGCTGCCTTTTAATAACATAAAACTGGATGTCACCGGCACGACAGAGCCTCTAACAAAGTTTGGTACGGTTGTAGCTACCGTAGCACGGATATTGGTGCCGAATTGTTCGGCTGCCATAGTGATAAACAATGCCCAATATCCACAAAAAAATCCAAGCAAAAATACTGCCACATAAAATTGCGTCACACTGGCCCCGTGCAAAGTATAATAATAAACTACTGTAAATGCAGAGATGATCAAGAATATAAAGTAAGCTTTTTTACGGCTTTTGAGCTTTTGGGACAAAATCCCGCTAGCCAGATCCCCAACCGAAAGCCCGATATAACAATACATCAAAGCCTCCCCTGCACTCACCTTGCCGTCTATTGCCAGCTCAACGGCAAATTCAGGTGAAAACATAACCAATACACCTACTACATACCAAAGAGGTATGCCTATAATAATAGCTTTGAGATATTTGACAAATAATACTTTACGACGAAATAGTGAAAAAAAATCTCCTCTTTTGACATCATCGCTAACATGGTGCATAAACATATCAGATTCTCGCACTTTAAATCTCAAAAACAACAACACAAATCCTAGCACTCCGCCAAATATATAAGCGTTTCTCCAGTCAAAATGAGTGGCTACAATATTGGCTGCTACTACTCCAAGCACACCGAATGCGGCTATTGCCATAATACCATATCCTCGGAGGTGCTTGGGCAATATCTCTGCAACTAGTGTCACTCCGGCGCCAAGTTCTCCTGCTAAACCGATACCTGCTATGAGACGAAGAAGAGCATATTGCTCTACGCTTGTAACAAATGCATTAAGAGTGTTGGCAACAGAATAAAGTATGATAGAAGCAAAAAGCACAGACATTCGTCCTTTTTTATCTCCCAAAACACCCCATAGTATTCCGCCAATGAGCATACCGATCATTTGCATATTAAGGATAATAGTCCCCCAATGCATAACTCCGTCTTTATCAAGCCCAAGCTCTGTAAGACTCTGAACTCTGACAACGCCGAACAAAATGAGATCATAAATATCTACAAAATATCCCATAGCAATTACAACTACAGGAAGAGCAAGCACTTGGCGCATAGTTGATATCATTTAATAATCTCCTTATCAAGCTCACCGCTTTTGAGTTTGTCCATATACTCTTTTAACATATTTTTTACATCTCCTGACATCACAAAAAGTCCAAAAATATTAGGGATAACAAGCCCCAAAAATAGCACAGTGCTAAAATCCACCATCGTACCAGTATCAACCATAACGGCAATTACTATGAAGCACAAAAATATCAATTTCCAAACAAGCACGGTTTTGGTTCCAAAAAGATAAACCCATGCGATCTCGCCATAATAAGACCATGCTATAAGAGTAGAAAATGCAAAAAGAAAAATAGATACAGACAATATAGAAGGAAACCATGCAATAGTCATTCTAAATGCCTCCGCTGTAAGTCCAGCACCATTTTTGTCCGCTATTAAATGACCAAATCCATTAGCCGGATCATAAACTCCTGTCAATATAATCACAAGTGCCGTCATGGTGCAGACCACGACTGTATCAATAAAAGGCTCATAAAGCGCTACCATACCTTGGCGAACAGGATACTTAACCTTGGCTACTGAATGTGCAATAGGCGCAGAACCTATGCCGGCTTCGCTGGAAAATACTGCTCTTTGAAATCCCTGCACAATAACACCAATCATGCCACCTGTAACTGCAATCGGGGCAAACGCTTCAGTAAAAATAAGAATCAAGGCTTGTGGGATTGCATCATAATGGGTCAAAATAATAAAAAGAGAAGCCCCGACATAAATAATCATCATAAAAGGAACCAATTTATCCGTAACTTGAGCAATACGTTTTACGCCTCCAATAATCACAAGCCCTGTTAAAAAAGCTATAAATAAGCTAAAGGCAAGAGGATAGTCTTTGAGGATATATATTTCATTGCTAGCCGAAGCAAAAGCTTGTGATACCTGAAATGTATTGCCTCCTCCGATAGCACCAAAAAGCAAAAGTATAGCAAAGATTATTGCCAAAAATCTTCCTAAATTGGGGAAACCTTTTTCTGCAAATCCCTTGGACAGATACTCCATTCCACCGCCTACTATAGTACCGTCGGGTAGAAATTCTCTATACTTCAAAGAGAGTGTAACCTCTGTAAATTTAAGTGTCATACCCAAAAAGCCTGCAATTATCATCCAAAATGTAGCACCAGGGCCGCCTATAGATATAGCTATGGCAACACCGGCAATATTGCCAAGTCCAACCGTTGCAGCAAGGGCAGTAAAAAGCGATTGTTTAGGCTCAATTATGCCTCGATCCTCTTTGGTTTTGTATTTGCCCATAATAATTTTGTATGAATGTTTGAACATTTTGAGATTGACAAAATTTAGCTTAATTGTCAAATAAATACCACATACGATAAGCCATGCTACCACGAAAGGCACTTTGGCCTGATCGCCAAATCCAAATAATATATCAAAAAACAGCACAGACTCTAAAAAAGATGTGAGTGACTGAAAAAAAGCGTTCATGTTTTTACTCTTTATGATAAATTGTCGCTAAATTGTAGTAGAAAAATGCTAAATAGTACGCATGCACTATAATAATAGAATTAATTTATTATCCTTATA
>JAFGWQ010000001.1 GCA_016937075.1 Campylobacterales bacterium
CAAAGCTTGAATATTTTTATCACTTTAGATAAAGCTAGCGGCAAATATTTAAACGATATTTATATGGATGCATGGAAATTCGGCCTTAAATCTACTTATTATCTACGAAGTGAATCGCCTGAGACTGTAAAACAAACAGAAAATGTGGCAGATAGAAGTATGGAATGTGCAGGTTGTCAATAATATCCACAATTGCTACACAAATAGACCATACAATACTACTTAGGAAGCAACAAGGTATTTAATCCCCAATAATCTTTGTGTTTTGGCTTTCTAGGCAGCTTTTCATTTTATCATATGTCCCCCTAAAGTCCTTCCTATAAATACTCAAATGAAAAGCTGCCTCCCCCCCCTTCTGCCTTAACAAATAATCAGACAAAAAGTGTATAATAAGTAAAATTTTTATTTTGCAGGAGTATTAGCATGGAACGCAAAAAAATATACAATCCAAATTCACAAGAACGAACAAATGATAGAAAAATTTTCGGAGGAGATCCTACCGGTATTTTTGAACTTAATGATATAAAATATCAATGGGCATACAATCTTTGGGAAGTTATGTTAAATAATACATGGTTTCCAAAAGAGGTCGATATGACTAGAGACGTGGGAGATTATAAACACCTTACTGATGCCGAGAAAACGGCATATGATAAAGTATTGGCTCAGCTTATCTTTATGGATTCCTTGCAGACTAATAATCTTATTGACAATATAAATCCATTTATCACAGCTCCGGAAATTAACCTTATCTTGGTACGACAAGCATTTGAAGAGGCTTTGCATTCACAAAGTTACGCTGTTATGGTTGACAGTATTTCAACAAACTCTGCAGAGATCTATGAGCTTTGGAGACGAGATATGATGCTCAAAACCAAAAATGACGCCATAGCAAAAGTTTATGATGAACTCGGACATAATCCAACTGATGAAAATATAGTAAAAGCTATGTTTGCAAATCAGATATTGGAAGGAATTTACTTTTATAGCGGTTTTACGTATATTTATACATTGGCTCGTTCTGGTAAGATGCTAGGATCTGCCGATATGATCCGTTTTATACAAAGAGACGAAGTAACTCACTTAGTGCTCTTTCAAAATATGATCAAATCAACCAGAAAAGAGAGACCGGAACTCTTCACAAAAGAGCTCTTGGATGAAGTCTATGAGATGTTTAGACAAGCTGTAAAACTGGAGAGTGATTGGGGCAAATATATCACGCAAGGTCAGATATTGGGACTTACAAATGATATCATCGATCAATATATACAGTATCTAGCAGACGAGAGACTCCAAGCGGTTGGCTTAGAGAAGATATATAATGTGGAACACCCTATTAAGTGGGTTGACAACTTTTCTAAATTTAATGATCAAAAATCCAATTTCTTTGAAGCCAAAAACACCAACTATTCTATAGGAAGCCTTGATCTAGATGACTTCTAAATCATCGCAACTAGAGGTGTTGTGCATAGATTTTTTTTCTAATACTTTATATGATGAACACCTCCAATATCTACTTGATGAGATCGACAAACGAAATGATTATAAAAATATCATTTTAGCTCCGGAGCTATATCTAAGCGGGTTTGACTATGAAGCCATGGATAGGGCTTCGGATTTTTCGGAATATGCTATGGGTGTATTGAAACAAAAAGTTGATAAGGCTATTGTTGTGTTGACACTTATTCGTAAGCTTGATGATGGTTTTGTCAATCAGGTTGTCGTTATCCACAACCATAAAATCATACATACTCAAGAGAAATCAAAATTATTCAAACTAGGTAAAGAAGATAAATATTTTGCTTCTGGGGACCAAAGCCAAATTAAACCATTCGAGATAGACGGAGTTCGTTATGGGATACTTGTATGTTTTGAGTTGCGTTTCAAAGAGTTGTGGAAGCAGCTAGAAGGCTGTGATATCATAATGGTTCCTGCAAAGTGGGGCATTGCTAGAAAGCATCATTTTGAGGTCCTATCCAAGGCTTTGGCGGTAATGAACCAATGTTTTGTAGCAGCTACTAGCAGCGGCGATAAGGATGTGGCAAATAGTTCTATGACCTTTTCTCCAAGCGGGATGTTTTGCGATTTGATGATAGATTTGAAAGAAGTTGCCAAAATGCGCAGATATATAATGATGGAGGAATGATGCTAAAAAGACGACAAATTGAAAGAATGATAGCACAGATCGAACTCCAATTCCCGCTGGATGATAATGTCAAAAAAGCATTTTTGTCTGTTGACAGAGAAGTTTTTGTGCCTCAGGTATTTAAACATCTAGCTTATCAGCTTGATGCATTGCCTTTAAGTGACAATCAATGGATAAGCTCACCCGTAACGGTAGCAAAAATGTCGCAGCATTTAGAAATGAAAGGCGTAGACAGCGTACTGGAGATCGGATGCGGGAGCGGCTATCAAGCAGCGATATTGAGTAAAATGTGCCGTAGGGTTTTTACCATAGAGAGGATAGGAGAACTTTTAAAAGATGCAAAAAAAAGATTTAGCGAACTAGAGATCTATAATATATTTACTAGATTTGAAGACGGTCAATTGGGCTGGAAAGACTACGCTCCGTATGATCGTATCTTATTTTCTGCGACAGCATCCAAGATCCCGGATATTATTTTTGACCAATTGGCAGAGGGCGGGATACTTGTAGCTCCAGTACAAGAGGGAGCATTGCAGATATTGACAAGATACTACAAGAGAAACGGCAAGATCAGCAGCGAAGTTATAGAGCCTTGTCTTTTTGTACCGGTATTGGACGGTAGACAGAAGTAACCAAACACCAAGCTATTGTTATAAAATATCTATTTTTAGTCCTTTTTTAGCTCTTTAAGTATATTATTATGTCAACATATAGCAAAGGAGACTTCGTGGTAAGATGTTACATCAAAACTGGGAACAGGCTTGAAGTTATAAAAAACTTAGAATTGCTCCAAGAATCCAAACAGCAAAGCAA
>JAFGWQ010000002.1 GCA_016937075.1 Campylobacterales bacterium
CAATTGGCTGAAATTATCGAACTGGATATTTTGGTAAATAATAGCCAATTGTTGTTTCAGCCGATAGATGCACTTATTTTATTGTTTTGTGCCATTATAATCGTAGTAATTTCAGTATATATGGTAGTGTTTTCTTCTAGGGAGAAAGAAGCGTGAAACTCATCATAGCTATTTGTGTAATAGCGGTTAGTTTATTGCCAGCTACGACTACAACGCAGAAGATAAAAGAATCAAAGAAAGCTATCAATCAAAGCGATAAAGAGGTAAAAACTCTTAAGAAAAAATTAGAAGGTACAAAACAAAATATTACAAAAGCCAAAAGCGAGATCAAGGTTATTGATACCAAATTGACCAAACTCTCTAGAGATTATGTATATACCGAAGATGAATATCAAAAGGTTTCAAGAGAGGTTAGAGAATATGAAAAGATACTCTTGCATATCAATCAGGAGTTAAAAGTCAAGCATGATGCGCTTATAGCTCTTTTTGCAGAACAACTTTCACTTATAGCTGCTATGAAACAATTCAATGACACGACACAATCTTCGGTTATTTCTCAAGAAGTTTATGAGCAATATAGACTATATAATCAAAAGAAAATAATATCATTAGAAAAAGAGATACTATCTCTTGAGGCTACAAAAACTCACAAAACAAAAATAGCAAATCATGCCAAGGAAGAACTCAGCATGATAAACAAACAGCGTAAAACATTTGCTATGCAAAAAGCCAATCAAGAGAAAATGATAGAAAAGCTCAATAAAGAAGAAGAGAGATATCAAGCTGAATTAAATAGAGTTGCAAAAAGACAAGATGCACTGCGTTCAACCTTGGTAAAACTTAATATTTTGAGGGCTAACGAAGTTGCTGAAGCTCGTCGCAGAGAATTGGCTCAGAAAGAAGCAATCAGATTGGAAGCCGCGCGTAAAAAAAGACTTAGAGAACAACAAGCAAATGCCAAAAATTACGAACGCAAAACCGGTAAGAAAGTAGATATGACAACCCTTGAAGCAAGCAAACAAAGTGATAGGGTCAGACAAATTAATTCGTCCTATCAAGCTCAAGAAGTATTTAATTATCAAGGTACCAAAACCATATCACCGATTTCCGGAGCAAGAGTAACTAAACGATTTGGAACATATGAAGATCCTGTATATAAAATAAAGATATTTAACGAATCTGTTACATTGCAAGCTCCTTCATCTGATGCACAAGTAGTAAGTGTTTTGGACGGTAAAGTAGTTTATGCGGGTAACAGCAGTATGCTCGGCAAGGTCGTTGTAATAGCCCATAGTGGAAATATGCATACCGTTTATGCCGGATTGTCCAAAATTCCACCTACTATCAGAGTCGGCTCTACGGTCTCAAAAGGTTATACTATAGGCAAGGTTTCAACGCGGCTTATTTTTGAAGCTACTAAAAACTCCAAGCATATTGATCCTTTGAAATTGATACGGATCTAATCTTTTCAACATCCTCTAAATGATTTTTTGGTATACTCGCGATAAATCAAAGAGGTATATGTCGTGATAAAACGAATTTTAGTAAAATTTTCCGGTGAAGCATTGGCTGGCGAAAATGGATACGGTATTGATACTAAGATCCTAAATTATATAGCAAATGAAATCAAAGAACTCGTAGATAACGGCGTAGAGGTCGGTATTGTAGTTGGCGGCGGTAATATCATAAGAGGCGTCAGCGCGGCAGCAGATGGAATTATTAAGCGAACAAGCGGCGACTATATGGGAATGTTGGCTACTGTTATAAATGGAGTAGCCATACAGGAAGCTTTGGAGCATATAGGGCTTGATGCGAGATTGCAAACTGCTATTGAAATGCATGAAATTGGTGAATCATTTATAGTAAGACGCGCTAGAAGACATCTCGAAAAAGGCAGAGTGGTTATTTTTGCAGGAGGAACGGGTAATCCGTATTTTACTACAGATACTGCAGCAACACTTAGAGCTTCCGAGATCGAAGCAGAAGTTTTGATAAAAGCAACCAAGGTAGACGGTGTTTATAATAAAGACCCAAATAAATTTAGTGATGCAGTCAAGCTAGATACTCTTAGTTATGATGAAGCATTAAATGATCATATTAAGGTTATGGATGATACGGCTATAGCTCTAGCAAAAGAGAATGGTTTGCCGATCTTGGTATGCGATATGTTTCAAAAAGGTAATTTGCTAGCCATAGCAAAGGGCGATTTGACACATTGCTCGGTAGTGAAATAATTTAAAAGGACAAGTTATGATAAGAACAGAACAAATTACAGCAAAAGCATTAGAAAAAGTAGGATTTGATAGATATCTTTTGTCTGCTGCCGTTGGCAAAAGAGCTGAAGAGATTTCTAAAGGTGCTCAACCATTGATTGAAGCTGATACAAAAAAAATGAAATATACAGACATTGCTTTGCTTGAAATTGCAGAAGGAAAAATTATAGTTCGTCACGAGAGTTAATCTGTCGTGGATATTTTTTTAAAAAATATAAAGAGCTGTCGAGATATTCAAACAGCTAAAGAGTTGCTCTTTAGACAATTGCCTAATTATTCTCCCTCTACCATAAAAGCACTTGATGTTGCCACAAAAGCACATGCCGACCAACAACGAAAAAGTGGTGAACCATATATAATTCATCCTATTTTGGTGGCTGCTATTACAGCATTTGTAAGTAACGATGAAATGATGGTTCAAGCTGCATTGCTTCATGATGTTGTCGAAGATACTACGCTTAATATAGAAAATATTGCAAAAGAGTTTGGTGATGACGTAGCCCATTTAGTTGAGGGGCTTACAAAAATTATAGCTATCAGAGATGAAAAACTTGTCTCTTCCCAGTCAAATGAAAAAATTTTGAGCTCAGCCCTATCTTTTCGTAAAATGCTTATCGCTTCTATACAAGATGTAAGAGTTTTGGTCATAAAGCTATGCGATAGGCTTCACAATATGCTTACAATTGATGCACTCCACAAAGATAAGCAAAAAAGAATATCGGAAGAGACATTGGTAGTTTATGCTCCAATTGCTCATAGATTGGGTATTTCAAAATTAAAAAATACATTAGAAGATCTGAGTTTTGAAGTGATCTATCCAGATGATTATAAGATAATCTCAGATTATCTAGAATCAAATCATCAAAATATCCAAGTAAAATTAAATTCATTTATATCAAAAGTAAAAGACACATTGAATAATGATGGTATATTGGAAAAAGATTTTGAAATTTTTGGTCGTGTTAAACATCATTATTCTATATATTTAAAAATGCACCGCAAGGGTATTGATATCGATGAAGTCTTGGATCTGCTAGCCGTTAGAGTTGTTGTTGAAAAACCTATAGAATGCTATAAGGTTTTGGGCTCTATGCATTTACATTTTACTCCTCTTATTTCCCGTTTTAAAGATTATATTGCCTTGCCAAAAGAAAATGGATATCAAACCATACATACAACATTATTTGATGAGCAAGGAATAGTAGAAATTCAAATAAGAACTAAACAAATGCATAAACTAGCAGAGTATGGAGTGGCTGCTCACTGGAAATACAAAGATGGAGGTTCTACAGTTAAGCTTGAATGGCTTGAAGGTTTGCAGTATCAAAATGAATCTGCTGAAGAGTTTTATGAGCTTGCAAAAGGAGATTTATTTAGTGAAGATATTTCAGTATTTTCACCTAAGGGCGACAACTATACACTGCCAAAAGGCTCTGTTGTTATCGACTTTGCATATGCAGTGCATTCCGAGATAGGGGCAAAGGCAGTAGGTGCGCTTGTCAATAAACATAAAGCTTCATTGCTGAGCCCGCTTAAAAATGGAGATATTGTACGCATCGAGACCGGTAAGGAATCAAATTTTCATTGTTCATGGGTAGATAGTGTCAAAACATCCCGCGCAAAAGATGGCATACGAAGCCGCTGCAAAGCTAGATTAAAAGAGTGTGATACATATAGCGCATACAATATATTGGCTACTATGCTTGATTTTAAAGTACATGACCTTGAGCCTATAATAGAAGAGCTGCATCTTAAAGACAATATCTATCGCGCGGCGACACAGTTGGATTTTTTAAAAGACAGTATTTATAAAATTGCTGAACATATAGGTGCAAAAGAGGTGCGCTCATGGGAGCTTTTCAAAAAAGGTTATAGGAAACCTTTTTTGAAAACAATCGAACTTTTTGAGTTTTTTGGCAATAAAAATATCGTTGGGGTTGAGTTTGATTATTGCTGTCATCCAAAGATAAACGATCAAATCGTAGCTTTTTTGGAAAACGATAAAGTTGTAGTGCATCATAAGTTGTGCAAAAAAGCATATCAAATGATGCGTGATAATGCACCAATGGTGTATGTATCTTGGAAAAATTCTAAACTTTCAAAGTATCGTCTTATTATCAGTCTTCAAAATCAAAAAGGTGTTTTAGCTCAATTACTTACAACTTTATCTAAACTTGATTTGAATTTGGTTAGTATAGAACTTGGTATCCAGCGCAGCGATAAGGCTGAATATTGTCAAATAGATGTAGAAAGCATGGAGAGTAAAAAATCAGTTTTAGAAAGTAAAATATCAAAATCGTATAAGCTAATAGAGATAATTAGCCTTAATGACGCATACAGTAATTAAATAATAGAGGGAATTAATGGTACAAAAGGCACTTGGGGAAATAAAAAGAGGAGTATCTGAAATAATTGATCTAGAATATATAGAAAAATTGATAAACAGATATTATAATGAAGGTAAGACTTATACCGTTAAAGTAGGCTTCGATCCTACCGGAGCGGATTTGCACCTAGGCCATACCGTGCTTTTGCATAAATTAAAAATATTTCAAAATCATGGCGGTATAGTACAGCTGATTATCGGTGATTTTACTGCAACCATAGGTGATCCTACCGGTAAGAGCGAAACTAGAAAAGTTATGGATAAAGATACGATCATTGCCAATGCAAAAACATATCAAGATCAAGCATTTTTAATTTTAGATAGAGCCAAAACAGAGATTTTTTATAATTCAGTTTGGTTTGATAAGCTTGGAGCTGCCGGGATGGTTGGTTTGAGTACTCTTTTTAATGTAGCAAGAATGTTAGAACGTGATGATTTTGAAAAGAGATATAAAAGCGGTCAAAGCATATCTATCTCTGAATTCTTATATCCATTGCTTCAAGGTTATGACAGCGTGGAACTCAAAAGTGATATTGAGATAGGCGGCACCGATCAAAAGTTTAATTTACTTATGGGCAGACATCTGCAACGCTCTTATGGAATAGAAAAAGAGCAAGCCGTCATTACCATGCCTATACTTGAAGGGCTAGACGGTGTACATAAAATGAGTAAATCTTTAAATAATTATATCGGTATCACGGAAAGCCCAAACACTATATATGCCAAAGTCTTATCAATTTCAGATACTCTTATGTGGCGTTATTATGAACTGCTTAGCGATAAAACACTTGATGAGATCGCTTTGCTTAAAAAGGGTGTCGAAGATGGTATCATGCATCCAAAGATTGTAAAAGAAAATCTAGCAATAGAGCTTGTTGAAAGGTATTATAATAAAGAGTTGGCTAATATAGCAAAAGAGGAATTTGATAAGGTATTTAAATCAAATGAAATTCCATCACAGATGTCTGAGTTTTCATTTGAAACATCTATATGGATATGCAAAGCATTAGTAGATGCCAATATGGAACCTTCAACTTCACAGGCCAGAAGAGATATTGCACAAGGTGCAGTTAAAATTAATCAACAAAAAGTCGTTGATGATCAGTTACAGCTTGAGAGTGGGGAATATATCATTCAAGTTGGAAAAAGAAAATTTGCAAAAGTAAAGGTACTATAGTGGCATTCGCACCTCTTAAAATCGGAAAATATACCATTGACACACCCATTATACAGGGTGGTATGGGTGTTGGTATTAGTTGGGATCAATTGGCTGGTTCTGTTTCTTCAGAAGGAGGGCTTGGCGTGATCAGTGCTGTTGGTACTGGTATTTATGAAAATTGTGCGTATGCCGATAAACTGGCCGGTGATAATCGTCCTGTTGAAGCAGAAAATTTTTATTCAGCAAAAGCTTTGAGCGTTATTTTTGAAAATGCTCGTAAGATTTGCGGGGATAAACCGCTCGGCTGTAATATCTTGTATGCCATGAATGATTACAAAAGAGTAGTAGAGGATGCCTGTAGAGCAGGGGCTAATATTATTATTACAGGTGCCGGTTTGCCCCTTACAATGCCAGAATGTGTAAAGGATTTTCCCGATGTTGCTATAGTGCCGATAGTATCAACTGCAAAAGCACTTAAGATTCTATGCAAAAGATGGGAAAAAAGTCATGGCAGATTACCGGACGCCGTTATCGTTGAAGGACCGCTTAGCGGAGGGCATCAAGGCTTTAAATATGAAGAATGTTTTTTACCTGAAAACCAATTGGAGGTTATATTGCCTCCTGTGGTAGAAGAAGCAAAGCTTTGGGGAGATATACCGGTAATTGCAGCAGGAGGTGTCTGGGACAATGAAGACATCAAGAAAATGTTTGACCTAGGAGCAAGAGGCGTTCAATTGGGCACAAGATTTATAGGCACAGTAGAGTGCGACGCAAGCGATGTTTTCAAACAAACTATTATTAATGCCACAAAAGATGACATACAGCTCTTCAAATCGCCGGTAGGTTATCCTGCTCGTGGTGTGAAAACCAATCTCCATAAGATGATAGAAGAAGGCACTGCTCCAAAAGTAGCATGTATTTCAAACTGTGTCGCTCCTTGCCATAGAGGAGTAGAAGCAAAAGCAGTAGGATATTGTATAGCCGACAGACTAAGTGATGCATATTATGGAGATTTAAATAAGGGGTTATTTTTTACAGGCTCAAACGGCTATAAACTTACAGAAATTATTACTGTCAAAGAATTGATGCACAAATTAAAATTTGGTGAGAATGGATGATCTGAATATGTTATCAAGATGGCTTTTTATTAGTATTTTATTTTCATACACACTTGTGTATGCAGTAAATGTTTTAGAAAAAGTATTATTAAATGATAAAGTATTAGAGTTGCAATTTAGGTCCGCGTTGGATAATGACCAAATTCATAGTTTTGATATGAAAAATCCGACTAAAAAAGTATTTGATTTCAATAATGTTATTATGGGACAGAATATAGGTACTATTGATGCAAGTAATATGGTTCGTATAGCTCAAAATCAGCCAACCAAGATCAGAGTGGTAATCGATGGAGAGATAGGCGGAGAACCATATTTTTCTCCAACTAAAAAAACATACAAAATTCCACTTGAATTAAAAAAAAATGAATTAGCATTTCTTTTTGCTGATAAATCAAAAAATGAAAACAATCTAGAGCCTCAAAATGAAAACAATAAAAAAAATATAGACAAACAAGAGACAAAAAAAGAAAAAGAGGTTACGACAACTTCTTTATGTTCGGCTAACGGAGATGTGGTAGTAATTGATGCAGGCCACGGCGGCAAAGATCCTGGCGCTACGAGTGGCGGTAAAAAAGAAAAAGATGCAGTACTTGCTATGGCAAAAAAATTGGACAAAGTACTGACCAAGCGAGGATACAAAGTATATTTGACACGGGATGATGATCGTTTTTTGACTTTGGAGCAAAGAACAAAGATAGCCGACCACAAAGATGCTAAGATCTTTGTATCTCTTCATTGCAATGCGGCACCAAATGAACAAAAGGCATCTTCAATGTACGGCGTTGAGACATTTTTCTTACAAAAAACACGTGATGCTAGAAGCAAAAGAGTTGCAGAAAGAGAAAATAGCGCAGTATTGCAAGGTACTGATAGAAGTAGTAAACAAGTTATTTTGGATGCAGTTTTGTCCGGTCCGAAGATCATCTTATCTCATAAACTAGCCATTGACATCCAGAGAAATTTGCTTAGCAACCTGCGTGCCCACGATGGCGGCGTGAGAAGTGCTCCTTTTTGGGTGCTAGTCGGGGCAAGCAGACCATCTGTTTTAGTGGAAATTGGATACATAACACATCCTGAAGAGCGAAGAAAGCTTTTTGATCCAAATTATCAAGAGCAAGCAGCCAAAGGCATAGCAGATGGTATCGGAATGTACTTAGCCAATCGCGCAAAAGAGATAGATAATTAAAAAATATAATTAACTTCTTTTGCAGGCATTGTGAATGATTTGAAAATGGGACCGCAGCCCCATGAGTGATTATTTGTAGTTTTTGATAGCTTTTTCTAGAATCGCAGTTGCTTCCGCTTTGCCTTGGAATCCTGTCACTTTTACCCATTTGTTTGGCTCAAGCGCTTTGTATGTCTCAAAGAAGTTTTTGATACGATTTTGCGTGTGTACAGGGATATCGTTTAGATCTTGAATGTTGTCGTAAGTCGGATCTATTTTACTTGATGGTACTGCAAGCAGTTTTTCATCTCCGCCTTTTTCATCTTCGGTTAGAAGTACGCCTACAAGTCTGCATTTGATAACGCTGCCTGCTTGAAGTACATAATCACAAAGCACCAATACATCTGCAGGGTCTTCGTCATCAGAAAGCGTATCAGGTACAAAACCATAGTTTGCAGGATAATGCATAGCTGAGTACAGAACTCTATCAACCATCACTGCGCCGCTCTCTTTGTCTAGTTCGTATTTGATATTTGAATTTAGAGGCACTTCGATGACAACTTTTATTTCATCCGGGTTTTTTCCGCAACCTATTTTGTCTATATTCATATTTGTGTCCTTGAAAAATTTTGAAAATATTAGCATAATTATGTTTAAGGCGATAAGCATTCTAAGCTACTTGAATGATATAATTCCAGCAATATATTCAAAGGAATTTGATGCTTAAAAATAAATTTGATAATAACTCCAAATTAAACAAGAAAGTAAGTAAGTGAGAGAAACACAACGAGGCGTAATATATATGCTCATAGGCTCTTTTTTGTTTGCTATTACTATGGCATTTGCAA
>JAFGWQ010000063.1 GCA_016937075.1 Campylobacterales bacterium
CAAACTGCAAAAGTTGTAACGACCAGCGGCAGCGATATATTAGACAAAAAAGCTATACAAACGATTCTCAGCCTCAGCGGTCAATACCCGGCACTCGGAAAGACCTTTGACTTGAGTATCCCGATCGCATTCTCATTAAAAAAATCATAAGGAACACCCATGAATATACCATTGCGCACTATTATTATCGCATCGCTAATGTGTTTAACGCTTAATGCAAAAACTATCACTGACGCAGAAGGCAAAAGTATAATATTGTCTGACAATATCAATAGAGTTTTTGGTTCATCCCCTCCAATGAATTATTTGCTTTATGCTCTAAATCCAGACAAAATGATAGGACTTAATTTTAAAGCTAAAAATGCACAAAATGGGGCTAATGTAGAATTACTAAATAAAAAATTTATTTCCTTGCCCGTCATCGGTTCATATCACGGCGGGGGACAAAGTATCAATCTGGAAGTCCTGATGAAACACAAACCCGAACTTATGCTTATTTGGCAAGATGACATGATGGTACAATCCATCAAAAAAGAGCTCAAAAAGATCAATACTCCGACTCTAATGATCCCGTTTCGTGAAGTTACAGATATGCCTTCTGCGTTCAGGCTTGCCGGAAATGCTATAGGAGAGAGCAAGCGAGGAGAAATATTAGCCAAATATTCACAAAATATTATCAACGAGGTCAAAGCAAATACTTCAAAGACAAAACCTACGAGATATTACTACGCTGAAGGCTTGGATGGATTATCTACCGAATGCGATAGATCATTTCACGTAGAAGCGATCAATTTTGCCGGGGGTGCAAATATACATAAGTGTCGGCAAAGCGGACTTTTAGGACTTGAAAAGATTTCATTTGAAACTCTTATGGCGTATGATCCTGATGTAATCATCGTACAAACAGCTATTGTTTACAATGATATCAAAGATGACCCTATGTGGAGAAACCTAAAAGCGGTCAAAAGCGGCCGCATCTATCTAGTTCCCGTGCAGCCATTCAACTGGATTGACCGTCCAGCATCATTTATGAGAGTGCTTGGGATCCAATGGCTAGCCAAAATACTTCATCCGCAAACTTACAAGGTAGACTTGAACAAACGTACAAAAGAGTTCTATGACCTTTTCTTGAATGTAAAGCTAACCGACACTCAAACCAAAAACATACTAGGAGACAAATAATGAAACTTTTAATACCAATGATGTCGATCGCCGCTTCGACAATAATATTCGCCAACACTATTGAGCTTGGAGAAATAGCGGTAACCGATTCTTACAAAGGGGGCAGTCAATTTATTGATGATTCCAATATATCTGAACACAAACAAAAATTTACACCTAAAAGCATAGAGACATTAAGCACTCAAGCCAATATGAACCCATATTCGGTTATACAATATTCTCCATCCGTTAATTTCACCCCGGTCGACGAGGCAGGATCAAACGAACCTTCATATCATGACCCGATTCGTATCAGAGGAAAATCACAATCAGGCTCTGGCGGGGTATTTATGGTAAACGGCATACCGATCTCCAGCAACCCAGGAGGTGGCAAAGAGATGGTTGATATGGAAAATATTGCCTCTATTGATCTGTTTAAAGGATACTTACCGACTGACAAAAACCTGGGATTTTCCAGCTTGATAGGCAAAGTGGATATTAATCTTTTGCGTCCTAGCGAAACTTTTGATATTACATTTTCTCAAGGTTTTGGAAGCGATGATTTTAGACGCACATTCGTGCGTTTAGATTTAGGAAAGATCGGCGATGTGAGCGGATTTGGATCTTTCTCTTATCTGGCAAACGATAAAAACAAAGGCGAAGGAGAGCTGGAACGTACAAACGGTATGCTTGGCGTAGCTTATGAGCCAAACGATAAATTCAAAGCCGAGCTGTTTGCCATCCACAACTCTGATGATCATCATAACTATTACAATCTCTCATATGCCGAAGCAAATAATTTGGGTGTTAATTTCGATAAAGACTTCGCAATAATTCACCCAACTGGCGATAATGATGTGAACTATTTTGATTGGAACCGCCAAAGCTTTGATACTACGGCTGTGATGGGAAAAATCGAGTACAAACCAACCAAAAACGATACCATATCACTAAAACCATATTACAAAAACGATGAGGGAGACTATTGGTTTTCAAAATTTAATTCAGATCCAACAAAACAACGTGTTATGAATTGGCGTATAGACCATGACCTCTTTGGTGCAACTGCTGAGTGGGAACATGAATTTTCAGAAGGATTGAAAACAAAAGTTGGATACTGGTACCACAAACAACTTCCTCCTGGGCCTCCTAGCGATCAAGTCAAATACAAAGTAGTCGGCGGAAGCCTCGTTTATGACGGCTATGCTATACTAGCGAATAATGATTACCATATATTGCAAGCCCCGTTTGCCGAGCTTAGCGGGAAAATAGGTGATTTTAATTACGTAGCCGGATTGCAATACCAATCATTTAAATTAGGCTCGCTCAAAAGCCACACCTTTAACAGCAATGCTTCGACCAGTTCCGATTACGATGCCGCTATCGCATCAACTGCTGTTGATTCTTGGGCAAGTGTTGATGCAAAAACATTTAATACCCTTATACCGTCATTGTACCTTGGCTATGAGTTTAATCCATCGACCACTGGATATATCGATTATTCGCGTACGTATGGATTTGATGTCAATCTATTTCCTACTTATGTCTCCAATCGTGCCAATTTTGTGGCTAAAAATGTCACTCTTCAAGAGCTATGGGATACACTTGACCTAGAGCTGTCTGATAATATAGATATCGGTGTCAAAACAAAAGTAGGTAACATCACGATAAATCCAAATCTTTTTGTCTCATTTGTCAAAAACAAACAAGCCAATATTTATGATCCAAATTATGGCGTCAACTACCCTGCAAACGTGGGAGATGCCTTAGGTTACGGAGCTGAAATATCTGCATACGGCAATATAACCAATGATCTTGACTTCTTGGTGGGCTTGTCTTATAACAGGTTTAATTTCACACAAGATTTCCAAAGTTCTCCAACGACCACAGTCGAAACTGATGGCAAGCAGCTTCCTGATGCTCCAAAATACATGGCAAAAGCAGCTGTGTCTTACCATATAGGAGACTGGACGCTTACACCGAGCGTTCGCTACACTTCCAGCAGATGGGGAGATGTTGCCAATACCCAAAAAATAGACGGCTATACATTGGTAGATTTTGATGTATCGTACTATATGGATAACTTTATCGGTTCCAAAGATGCGATGTTCAGGCTTACTGCGACCAACCTTACAAACCAAGAATACATCGCAACCATCAATGCCGCGGATAACTTCCTAGCAGCAACAGGCACGGCAAGTACGTATCAAACCGGTGCTCCGATCGGGGTGTATGGCAGCATTAATCTGAAATTCTAAGGGACCAGATGACGCACACAAAAACATTTAGGACATTATCTGCCGCAATAGCTGTGTTGATACTCTTAACAGTGGTATCTCTCCTTTGGGGGCAATATCCGATCGACTTTGATACCTTTATGGGGTATGTCAACTTCAAGCTTTTCGGTGGAGCCGGCAATGACACATATACGCTGTTAGACAATATTATTCTGCAAATACGCCTTCCGCGTATTTTGCTGGCTATCTTGGTGGGTGCATCTTTGGCGGTATCTGGGGCAGCATTCCAAGCAATGTTCGTAAACCCCCTTGTCTCTCCAGGGATTTTGGGCGTACTTGCCGGAGCCTCGTTTGGTGCAGCATTGGGAATGCTTATAAGCGAACAATGGTATATTGTTCAAGCAATGGCATTTATCTTCGGATTTGTCGCGGTTGGCGTAGCGGTTTTGATTGGCTCCATGGTGACTAACTCCCGCTCAACGATCATGCTTGTGCTCGGCGGTGTCATAAGCGGATCTCTATTTACTGCGCTGCTTTCTATAGTCAAATATGTCGCTGATCCTTACAGCACCTTGCCGGCAATTGTCTACTGGCTCATGGGGAGTCTTACGATGGCAGATCTCTCAGGGGTGCTATATGTCAGCATACCGATGATTCTCAGTATTTTAGGGATGATTGCCCTTTCTAAATATTTTGACCTGCTTAGCCTTGGAGATGAAGAGGCAAAAGCCCTAGGGGTAAACGTAACCTTGATTCGCTTAGGAGCGATAATCTTGGCTACACTGGCGAGCTCTCTCTCAGTCGTTATGGCAGGCATGATCGGATGGGTAGGGCTTATTATCCCTCACATCATTCGTATGGCGATCGGCCCGTCACACAGAATGCTCATCCCATTATCAGCTGTCGTTGGTGCTATTTTTTTGCTGCTGGCTGATTCGGTATCGCGTTTGACCTTTAGTGTTGAAATACCTCTAGGTATCATCACTTCGCTTATTGGCATACCTATCTTTATCATAGTACTCAAAAATGCGAGGGCAGCATGGAACTAAAACCTATCATTGCAGTCAAAGACCTCCATTTTTCCTACCATAAACATACAGTACTAGAAGGGGTGGACCTGTCCTTGCATAGAGGAGAGGTCGTAAGCTTGCTAGGGTCAAACGGGTGTGGTAAAAGCACTCTTATTAGATTGATGCTTGGACTCATGCATGCCGATCATGGAGATATATGGCTCAACAATAAGACGATCAATAATTATTCGCACAAAGAGATAGCCGAGCATATAGCTTACATTCCACAATATCACAATGTCCCGTTCAATTATACGGTAATGGAAATGGTAATGATGGGACGCGTTGGCAAACTAGGCTTTTTTGCTGCTCCATCACATAAAGATCGAGAAATAGCGCATGAATCACTGCACAGAATCGGCATAGAGGACCTAAGCTCACGACCTTTCGGACAGCTCAGCGGAGGACAAAAACAGATGGTACTCCTAGCTCGTGCATTAACCCAAGAGGTTGATACTTTTATCATGGATGAACCGGTATCGGGCCTTGATTATGGCAACCAGATCCGCTTACTAGGGCTCATTTCCGAGCTTAGCACACAAGGCTATACATTTCTCAAAACGACGCATTACCCAGATCACGCCTTGATGGTTTCTAGTCGTGTCGTCGTAATGAACAAAGGGAGGATCATTGCAGACGGCAAACCTGACGATGTCATTACTACATCCATGATTCATGACGTGTATGGGATCAATGCTGATCTTGTTTCTCACAATAGCCACACATGGTGTATCCCCTCTTTTGCAAAAGGAATACAATGAAATTTTTCACTATTCTCATAGTTTTATTGCTAGCATTTAGCGATATTTATGCCCGAACCATTATTGACGATTACGGCAGAAGCGTTAATGTGCCGGACAAAATAACCAAAATATATGCCGCGTCCCCTCCGTTGACGATGAGCCTTATCGCTTTTGACCCTGCTGTTATCGCGGCGCTTAATTCTCCATTTAAAAAAGAGCAGATACCTTATGTCGGTACAGCCGCATCTAAGCCTGTAGCAGGCGGTTTCTTTGGACAAGGAAATACCCCAAACTATGAAGTGTTGGCTGCTTCAAAGCCGGATGTGATCATTATGTGGGGAAAAATGACAGGCGGGCAGAGTGCGGCAGATAGGCTCTCCGCATTAGGAATTCCTGTGCTGTTGGTGCGAAACGACTCTATCAATGATCTAATAAGCCAGTTTGAGCTTTATGGCAAACTCACAGGCAACATCAAGCGTGCCGATGAACTGATAAGCTACACCAAAGAGACATTAAATCTGATTTCATCCCTTAAAGATAAAATCAATGCACGCAAAAAAGTGCGCTACTATTTTGCTGAAGGGCTAGACGGATTATCAAGCGAATGCGAAGGGTCATTTCATCTCGAACCTTTTAAATACACAGGCGCCAAAAATGCCCTAAACTGCCGCACGACTTCCAACTTCGGGATGGAAAAGATCTCTATGGAACAAGTTCTCTTGTCTGATCCTGATGTTATCGTCGTAATGGAAAAAGAGTTTGCCAAGAGCATTCAGTCAAATACGAAATGGAAAAACCTCCGCGCGGTCAAATCAGGGCACATTCTGACTGTCCCATCTATACCATTTAATTACATCACACGTCCGCCGTCATTTATGAGATTGATGGGTATAAGGTGGCTTATTCATTCCTTTTATCCGGATCTGGCTAAACCGATAGATCCAGAGAAAAAACGATTCGAAAAACTCTTTTTCCCAAGATTCAAAACATAGGTATAAAGAGTTTATTTTAACAATCTTTATATGAAAAATAGTATAACGATAAATATCACATTTAACAAAACAAGGAGTAAAACAATGAACGAAAACACACAAAACAATAGTTGTCAAGCATGCAAAACCACATCTTTTTCACAAGTAGCACAAACAGCATCTTTCGCTCAAAACAGCCGTAATTTTGGAGGAGAAGATATCCGCATAGTAGACCCAATGATTGATCTCATCTATCCTCCTGTTCCTTTTCCTTCCAATAAAATTTTCAAAGCAATGGGCGAAGAGCGAATCCGAGAGATGGTATGGCATCATCATCGCTTGCTGCTAAAAACAAAAGTTGGAGACCTTTTTCCTAGAAATGAAGAGGCTTTTAAAATGGCTGTAGATAAAAGTGCAGATTTATTTGTCGAGGCATTGGGAGGATATCCGATATTTACCGAACAGCACGGGGGGTTTCATCTCAGAATGCGCCACTTCAAAGTCCCAATTGACGAGAATGACCGTGAAATTTGGCTCGCCATGTACAAAAAAACTCTCAAAGAGATTGATTTTCCAAAAGAGCATCTGGAAGAATTTTGGAATTGGATAGAAACACTTTCTATCCGTATGATAAATAGACGCACGACAATGGAGGCTATCAAACGCCATTATTGGAGCAGCGTCAAAAGAGAACTGATGGAAAAGAGAAGAGATAATGAATGCTAAATTAACTTTGTCTTCTTTTATATTGATCATTATGGCCAATCCTTATCTCAATGCTGACGATAATGAGACAAAAAATCTTGATCCTATTAATGTTACTGCGTCTGAAATTGCTGAGCGTGATGATCTCAAAACCGATAGCGTAACCAACTTATACCGCGTCGAATCGACCGCACAATTTGGTACTCAGGTATTTACTCAAAAAGAGATAGAAGCCTATGCGCCCAAAAATCTATTTGACCTTTTAGGCAAGGCAAACGGACTGGAACTCACATATCAAGGGCGAAGAAGCCCGTATGGCTTAGAGATCCGCGGGGGAGGCAGCATCACTTATATCTTAGATGGTGCGATTCTTCCATCATCAGTGAGCCGAATACTTCAAAATATCCCATTAAGTGCGATCGAAGAGGTTCAGATCATACGCGGTTCAACTGCTTTAGCTATCGCTCCATCCATTGGTATCAATTCTTCGAATAGCGGTTCTGGACTTAACACCGGTTTTGTAGTGATCCGCACCAAACAGCCCAAAAAAACCGAGGGTTTACTCACGGGATATATGGAAAAAGCGGTTTCTCAACCAACAGCAAACGGCCAAAATCTATATCTTGGGACACGTTTAAATTCAGACACATCTGATCTAAATGGCTATATCGGCGGCATTGTCTCTCGATATGATCGTCCAAGCAAAGATAGCTGGTTTGACGGTAGTGATGCCGAGTCAGGGATGATTAGCGGTGGGGCAAACATCGGAAGATTCGGTATCAATATGATGGGGTACAAGGGTAGCGGTCGATTTGAGATGCAGCGTGGTGTTACTACTGCTGGAGTATTGGATAATGCAAAATGGTATTACGACCCTTTAAAGACAACCGTTCTCTCATCTGATATGAGTATGCAGTGGAATGAATCACAAACAACCCTGTTTTCATTATTTAAAACCGATTATGAACAAAATGAGCACAATGAAAATTTTGCAAATACCACAAAATCGGCACGCCATTTTGAAGAAAAAACAAACGGCTATAGTCTTCGCCACAATGCCCGCTTCGGAGATACTTTGATCCAACTCGGCGGACAGATCACCAATTCGGAAGGGTTTGGTCCAAATCTAAGCAGTAGCTATAATCGTTACGATACAACCGTGGCCGGATGGTCAGCATCAGTAGAGCAAAAACTTTTCAACGGCGACGTGGTGCTAGACGCAGGGTATCGCAGAGATATAAAACATATCAACAACTCCAGCACAAACCCGGCAAATGATAACGCGAATATCGATGTCGATATGGCTCCGGCAAATATAATAGCGGCAGGGGCATTATGGCATATTAATGGTATGTTCACACTAAGCGGTCGATATTTTAAAGGTGACGAAGGGACATCGGGCGATTTTGATCTTAAAACCCAAGGAGGAACACCCCTTCATGCCGAAAAACAAGATCGTATCGAAGTGGCTATCGAGGCAAATGTAACTCCGTATTTAAAGCCGATAGTCACATGGTTTGATGTGGATATCAAAAACCAAAAAAAAGCAACCAACATTACCTACACTGATAGCGGCAACACCTATTACTACTATACAGAATTGGATTCACACCGCCGTGGTATCGAGTTGGCTATAAAAGGTAATATCGGCGAAAATACCGATTATCAACTATCATGGACGCATATGCTAGATAATGATTCAACGACAAATGGCATAACAACCGATGATATAGGTGCCTCCTCCCCTGAAGATGGATTCACGGCACTTTTATCCCACACCTGGAATGATTACAGAGCAAATATTTCCTATAAATACACTTCTGACTGGAATGAATCTACAAGCCCTATGGGAACGTTATATGCCGATTTGGGCAATTATACTCGTATCGATGCAAATATAGCCAAGGATTTTAAACTTGACGGCTATACACTTACCGGAAAACTATATGGCCGCAATCTAGGAAATGACCATTATGCAACGAGGTATGTAACCGGATATTATTATGATCGCGGGCGTACGCTTGGTTTAGAGCTAAGCATGGCATTTTAAAGGTCAATTATGAAAGGCGCAACAAACCCTCAAAATTTCGACCGGATAGTACGTGATATATTCGCGCCCATCTATCCGGTCATAGCAGAGCAGATAAAAGAACGCACCGGGATCACTAGCGGCAAATGCTTGGATGCCGGATGTGGAACCGGAGCGCTCGGAAGAGCCATAGCCAAAATTACTGATCTGAATATTACCTTTTTTGACCAATCAAATGAGATGCTAGAACTTGCAAAAGGATATACAAACGATGAGAATATCGGCACTAGAAGCACTTTTTTGCAAGGCGATATACATTCTATCGATTTGCCTAGTGAGAGTATAGATATCGTGATTAGCCGAGGCTCATCACCATTTTGGGATGATTGGCGTAAAGCATATAGCGAAATACTCCGCATTCTCAAGCCTGGCGGCATGACATATATCGGTGGTGGTTTTGGCAATGTCAGTTTACGTGAAGAGATCGTCAAGACCATGAACAAAAATAATCCTAATTGGCAAAATTCATTCAAAGCCCGCATCAAGCCCGAACGTGATGCATTGCCCGGCATACTTGCCTATCTTAACCCGACAAGCTATGAAATTATCAACGATGATAGTGGCTTTTGGGCTGTCATCACAAAATAAGGAGCATTTATGAAAATAGGACTTTTTTGCCTTACTGAACATTTTGAAGGAAGTGTACGCGAAAGTATCATGGAACAGCTAAGACTGGTAGAACTTGCCGACAAACTCGGTTTTGATGAAGCATGGTTTGGCGAACACCATTTCAATGGTTTTAGCGTTATCCCCGATCCATCTGTTATGATAACTTATGCGGCAGCCAAAACAGATTCTATTCGTTTAGGAACAGCCGGATTTCTCGCACCATTCTATCATCCAGTAAGGCTTGCCGAGAGTATCTCTGTGCTTGATCATCTCTCAAACGGCCGGATAAACGCCGGGTTTGCGAAAGGGGGATTTGCTCCGGATAATAAACATTTTAATCGCGATCCTGATAGCCTTCGCAATGCAATGTTTGAAATAGCCGAAGCCGTAGACGGGCTTTTGAATTCACAAAATAGTTCTTATGCTGGGACATATGCATCTTTTAACAATGTAAATCTGCATCCAAAGCCATTACAAAGACATATCCCTTTTTATGTAGCCACATTCGCCAATCCTAGCACGGTCCATTTTGCCGCACAACGCGGTTATGGTTTGCTTATGTCGCAAGGAGCTACTATAAAGGAATGCAAAGAGGCTCAAGATCTCTATCGAGCCATTGCCGGCTTTGATCCCGAGATTGTATTGATGCGGGTATATTGTGTCGCCCAGAACCATGAAGATGCCTACCGCATCGCGCGGCCCTCAATTGACCATTTTGTCAAATCAATGCGCGCTGCATCATCGGAAATCCCACCTCCAAAGTGGAACAGGGAAAAATATGATGCGATACTTAGTGAGCGTGAAGCATTTTTCGACGGACAAAAATTTTTTGACAATGCAATAATAGGAACGCCGTCACAATGCATAGAAGCTATTCAAGCTATAAAGAGGGAGCTGTCTAATATTCACCTTGCATTAAAACCGTCATCAAATGATTTCAATCAAAATTACGAAATGCTGGTGGAATTTAACGCAAAAATCAGACAACACATCTAAAACAAGGAAAAACATGAACAAACACTTACTAATTCTATCGCTGGCTGCCTCATGTGTGCTGGCCGACACTTTTACGCTTGGGCAGATCAATGTTCTTGATACCGCTCTTGAGGAAAGCCCATTTGAGCAAACGATCACCTCAGAAGCAATAGCACAGCACGATTCTGAAACCATTTCGGATGCCCTTGACAATATGAGTGGCATCAACCAAGATCTCCAAGGTGGGCGTGGCGAATCTACTCTGTCCATAAGAGGATTTGACGCCAGACGCATTGGTGTTTTTATAGATGGAATACCGGTTTATGTCCCATATGACGGCAATTTTGATTACGACCGTTTCCTGACTAGCGATATTGCTCAAATCGATGTAGCCAAGGGGTTCTCATCTGTTGTGTATGGAGCCAATACCATGGGAGGGGTTGTCAATATCATCTCCAAAAAACCGACCAAAGCATTGGAAGGGAATATAAAAGCAGGGATAGTAAGCGATAGCGACGGCTCTATGTCCCGCAATGTTGAATCGATCAATATAGGAACCAAACAAGACCATATCTATGCGCAGCTAAGCGGAACATATAGCAACAGAGATCACTTTCGCTTAAGCGACGACTATAGCGCCACCCCTTCACAACCGGGGGGTGATCGCCTCCGCTCCAAAGCCGAGGATTACAAGGTAAGCTTTAAAACTGGATATATTGCCGATGACGGAAGTGAAATAGCTGTCGGATATGCAAAACAAAATGGCGAAAAGCAACAACCACCAGTAACAGATAGCGCCTTTAGTAAGCCAAAATATTGGGATTGGCCGTATTGGGATAAAGAGACCGTCTATATCACAGGCCAAAAAAATCTTGGTTCTGGATACCTAAAGGCACTTGCCTACTATGATACATCAAAAAACTCTCTATATGCATACGATGATGCATCATATTCTACTATGAACCTTAAATCGTCATTTAAAAGCAAATATGACGATTACAGTGCAGGGACACGCCTTGAGTACGGAGTTGAACTTGACAGACATCTTATCACTGCCGGGGCAAACTACAAAAAAGATTCCCACAAAGGGTACGATATCGACAAAACTACCGATATTTCAACCCTCACAGAACATTTTGTTGACGATACCATATCGTTTGGCATAGAAGATGTGTATACCATCTCTCCAAACTGGCAGCTACTAGGAGGGATAAGTTATGACCGCAAAGAATCCGACAAGGCGTATGACAAAAATTCCGGAAAAGTTCCTTTGACTCTAGGAGAGCAAGATGCCATCAATCCGCAGGCAGCACTTGTCTATTCTCTTGACAATACCAGCAAGATGCGTGCCAGTATCTCTAGAAAAACATATCTTCCAAGCATGAAAGACCGCTACAGCAGAAAACTCGGCACGGCACTGCCAAATCCTGATCTTGATGCCGAGACAGCTACACACTATGAACTTAGCTATCAAAAAAATATGGGGGTTTTAAGCGGACGTATCAACGGATTTTTTGACAGAATAGATGACGCTATCGAGTCAGTAGTTGTGACACCTGATGAGACGCAAAATCAAAATGCAGGAAGCTTTGATCATCGAGGTATAGAAGCAGAACTTAATTACAAAACCGACGAGCTAGAGATTGGCGGAAATTACACATATATCTCTGTCAAAAATCGTACAGATAATGATATCAAAAGGATAGATATCCCCAAACACCAAATTTTTGCCTTTGCACAATATGAGCTAGGGGACGGAATATCATTATATGGGAATATGAGATTTCGCAAAGGAGCTTATGAACAAAAAGCCGACAAATCATATGTGATCAATCCTGCCTTTACGACATTTGACATTAAAGCTATCTATCGGCCAACTGCTAATATCACCACAGAACTTGGTGTTAAAAACATAACCGATAAACTATATGCGTACGATCTAGGATTTCCGATGGCCGGGCGTGAATTTTTCTTTAATGTAGGATATAATTTCTAATGCGCACAATTATATTTATTTTATTATTTTGTTTTTCTTCGGTTCAACTATATGGCAAACAAGAACCTGCTTTACGTGTTGCCGTGATAGGCGGTATGACTATGAGCGGTATGTGGCAAGAAGTTGCCAAAGTATTTGAGGAAACTTACCATATTCCTCTGGAAGTGGTGGCTACAGGACCAAAACACGAACTTAACCTATACTGCCGAACACATCAAGTAGATTTGGTGACAATGCACTCAAGTGACACAATGGTTGACTTGGCAGCCGATGGGATAGTCGAGAACCTAACACCATGGGCACGAAATTCACAGATGCTGGTAGGA
>JAFGWQ010000064.1 GCA_016937075.1 Campylobacterales bacterium
ACCCTTTTAGGGCTTCTCGCAATTTATACTCTTTCATGATCACTATTTTATCTTATATTTGTAAATATTAGAATGAAACAGCCGTGCTATCAAATGCATTTGAATAGTAAAGCAAAAGAGTTTATGTTATAATGAAAAGATATGAACTGGAGATATGAATATGAAAGAGTATAGCGAATTGATTGGGGTTATCGGTGCAATTTTGGCTATCTTGCTTATTGGAGCATTTTTTAGTCCTACTTTTGAAGAGCAAAAGAGTTTTTGGATGTTGTTTATCAATATTGTCATAGTAATCGCTGCTTTTGGAGTACTCATCACACTAGCGGCTATTGGTTTTAGCTCATTTGCACTCTATGGAGCAGTTTTTACTGCTATTGTACTTTTTGTTTTTGGGATTGAGGGTGTTTTGCTAGTTATTGGGATGACCTATCTGATTTGGGGATTTATCTTTAGCTTTGAAACACTCCTTGTGGCTCACAAGGTTGCAAGTGCTGAAGAGTGGTTTAAGGCACGTTACACCTATGAAAGCTTTTACAAAGAGTATGTGGCTTTTTATCCAATGTTAATGTTTGTCTATACTGTGATAGAGGTACTGCCTACTCTGCTAGACTTTCAAAAACCCAAACGCTTTGAACCCGATGAGATTTTAAAAAGGATGCAGGAGATTTTACGTTAAGTGCTATTACTTATTTTTTGATTGACGCTTAGGCTTTTCAAGCATCTCTTCTAAGCTGCTCTCCTCTTCTATCACCTCAGGATCTTCTTTGCTAAATTTTCCAATCAATTTAGTAATAAGCACTGAAATAACAATAACCAATACAAAAAGTAAAAGGTTTGCTACAAGTTCATCGATACTAAAGGTCATTGCAGTGCTTCCAACGCTTTATCTTCTAGGCGGTAGACCCTATCGCACAGTTTGGCTAAATCCTCATCATGGGTCACTAGTACCAATCCTGCTTCATTTTGTTCTACATACTCCAATAACACATCCATCACAAGCTTTGCTGTGGTTTTGTCCAAATTGCCTGTAGGTTCATCGGCGAAGATGATTTTGGGTTTTTTATTAAGGACTCTGGCAATCGATACACGCTGCTGCTGTCCACCAGATAGATCGGAGATTTTTTGATCAATCACCTCTTCAATTTGGAGTTTTTTTAGCAATTCACGGTCAAGCTCTTGATTGGAGAGCATCGTAGCAATCTCAATATTTTCCAATCCGCTCATTCCTTTGAAGAGGTAGTGCGATTGAAAGACCATGCCCATCTCATAACGGCGGATGTAGGCTACCTCTTGATCTTTTAGGTTGTAGACATCCTTATCAAAGAGTTTAACACTGCCGCTGTTGGGAGCTAAAAAAGAGGATAAATTGTAAAGAAGTGTCGATTTACCGCTGCCGCTACGCCCTAAAATAGCAATCGATTGTGAAGATTGCAGAGAAAAATCGATACTGTTATACAATGGATAATCAAAGGAGTGTGCTAAGTTGTGGGCTTGGATAAGTGTTTGAGACATTAGATATAACCTTTATATCATTAAAACTTGTTCCCGTAGTTATGAAGTTTTGAAATAATTGGAAGCGGTGCTTTAGCTCCGCCTATTACGGGACTAAAGTCCCGTTTCCAGAGGTAAAATTATGCCATTTGCTTTGCAACTTCTGCTGCAAAATCTTCCTCTTCTACTTCGATACCTTCACCAACTTCAAGTCTAATGAATTCAATAATCTCTGCACTTCCACCTGCTTTGGTTGCAAGGCTTTCAAGATATTGAGCTACTGTAAGGCTATCATCCATTACAAACTTTTGATCCAAAAGAGCCAACTCTTGATCCAATGTTGTGTTATCAGAGATAAATCTCTCAATTTTACCGGGTACGATTCTATCCCAAATTTTTTCTGGTTTACCTTCGGCTTTAAGCTCTGCTTCGATCTCGGCTTTTGCTTTGGCTAATACCTCATCGGTTAGTTGAGCCATTGAGATGTAAGTTGGTACATTTTTAAGCGGTTTACCTAGTCTCTTAAGTTCTTCGTTCTCTTTTTCAATCGTTACGATTCGTCCTGTAAGCTCACTAGCGATAAACTCAGGATCAAAATCTTTGTAACTTAGTGTCTTGGGAGACATGGCTGAAATATGCATTGCGATGTTTTTAAGATCACCTTTGATGGCATCAGCAGTCTTTTGAGAGTCACACTTAGCAGCCAAGATAACACCAATTTGCCCGTTTGCATGAAGATAACCGTTGATTGCAATGGCATCACCACCTTCAAGAGCAGCGGTTCTTCTTACGACAAGGTTTTCACCGATTGTTGCAATTTGAAGTGACATATACTCACTAAATGCTTGACCATTAATCTCAGAAGCATTAAGAGCATCCGCATCGGCAAAGTTATTGGTGAAGCTATGTTCAACCACTTGATTGACCACTGCTTTAAACTTATCGTTTTGTGCAACGAAATCGGTTTGTGAGTTTACTTCTACTAAAACGGCTTTATGGTCTTCAACTTTGAGACCAATGCTTCCTTCAGCTGCTACTTTACCAGCTTTTTTGGCAGCAGCTCCAAGACCTTTTTCTCTTAGCCATGCAACTGCCCCATCCATATCACCATCAGACTCAGTGAGAGCTTTTTTGCAGTCCATCATTCCTGCATCGGTCATCTCTCTAAGTTTTTTAATATCTTTTGGTCCAAAGTTTGCCATGCTTACGCCTCCTTAGTTTCTTCTGTTGTTTCTTCTGCTTCTGATGATTGAGCCGCAGCCTCTTCTACTACCTCTTTCATCTCCGCTTCACTTACTTCAACGTTCTCTACCGCATCATCACCTTCGGCGATAGTCGCACGACCTTCAATAATCGCTTCTGCCATCTCTTTACAGAAAAGATGGATGGATCGAATTGCATCATCGTTTCCTGGGATTGGATAATCAACTACATCTGGGTCACAGTTGGTATCAAGAGGAGCAACCACTTTCATACCCAATCTTCTAGCTTCATTAACTGCAATATGCTCTTTAACTGCATCGATAACAAACATCATATCAGGAAGTTTTTTCATGTTTCTAAAACCTTCAAGGTATGAGTTAAGCTTCTCTTTTTGTCTTTTGAGCATTAAGGCTTCTTTTTTGGTCAAAAGATTGATTTGACCGCTCTCTTCCATCTGCTCAATTACTTCAAGCTTTCTAATTGATTTTTTGATTGTTGGGTAGTTGGTGAGCATACCACCAAGCCATCTTGTAGAAACATAAGGCATACCGCATCGGATAGCTTGTTCTTTGATAGCATTTCGTGCTTGTTTTTTAGTTCCTACAAATAGAACCGTTTTACCTTCTGCTGCTGCGTCTCTTACAACATTGTAAGTGTATTTGAAGTATCTTAGAGTCTTTTGCAAATCAATAATATAGATATTTTTTCTCTCACCAAAGATGAATTTCTTCATTTTTGGATTCCATCTTCTTGTTTGATGCCCGAAGTGTACACCACACTCTAGCAAATCTTTCATTGTTACCATTTTTTCTCCTTGGTATTGTTAATTTTTTTGCGATCTCTCGCCTATCTGGTTTAACCCTCTGTAGTCCTTAACACCCAATCGATGCAACCATACAAGGAATAACTACATGAGTATTTCCATCCACCGTAAAGTAAAATGGATGCAGATTATATCCAAAAATGCTTAAATGAATGTTGAGTCATACTTTTTTGATCTAAGCTAAACTAATACGATTTACTTGTTTTGAATCTTTCTATAGTTATGCTAAAATATAATAAGTTAAAAACGCATTCGATAAACATTTCGTCAGTAATAGGAAAATATATGAATATTCCTGCATATCCGCATAGTGAAACGATCGAGTCTTTGATCAAGGCGCTGGAGACTTCAACTCAAGGACTCGACAACAACAAGGCAAAGGCAAATCTTTTGTTATATGGACGAAATGAAATCGAAGAAGAAAAGCATAATTATTTTATGCTTTTTCTTTCACAATTTAAAAGTCCCCTGGTTTATGTACTCGTAGCTGCTGCGCTACTTTCATTTTTTTTGAATAATATAAATGAAGGAACATTGATATTCATAATAATACTGATAAATTCTTCAATAGGATTTTGGCAAGAGACAAAAGCCTTGGTGTCTATTAAGGCATTACAAAAACTTACCCAAAGCAAAACACACGTTAAACGCGAAAATAAAATTTTTGCTATTCCATCGGAAGAACTTGTGCCAGGAGATGTTATTATCCTAGGCGAAGGCGACATTGTACCTGCGGATATACGCCTTTTTGATGCTAGTGGATTGGTCATTGACGAATCTATACTTACGGGCGAATCCATGCCTGTTGAAAAAAATGCACAGCTTGTACTGCCAAAAGAGACACAACCATACGAACTTGACAATATGACACTCTCAGGAACTACAGTAACTAAGGGTAAAGCCGAAGGGCTTGTTGTATTCACTGCAGATAAAACATATCTTGCATCTATTGCAAACAGAGCAAAAGAAGACTCCACAGATTCCCCGCTTAGTAAAGCTTTGGAGGTTTTTAGCCAAAAACATATGACCATCGTGCTTGTAATAATTGCACTGACAGCTTTTCTTGCATTACGGCAAGGAAGGGATATCTTGGAGGTCGTTTACCTAGTTATCGCCGAGCTTGTCTCTGCTGTGCCTGAGGGCTTGCCGATTGTTGTAACTTTAGTTCTTACCATAGGTGCAATGACACTTAGCATCAAAAAGGTCTATATTCGTCATTTGCCGTCCGTTGAAACATTAGGCAGTGCAACAGTCATAGCATCAGACAAGACAGGTACCATTACTGAAGGTAAACTTGAAGTCAAAGAGGTTTTTTCTTTGCATGATACTTTCACACAGACTGTCGCCGCACTAGCCAATGAATCTACAGAAGGCAAAGGCGATCCATTGGATATTGCTTTGGCACACTGGGTAGGCAAAGAGTATAAAAACATCAGAGCACAATATCCTAGAGTCAATATCTATCCTTTTGATACCAAATATAGATTAATGGCGAGCTCTAACATGATCAAAGAAGATCATAAGATATTTGTCAAAGGCGCTCTAGAATCACTTAAAAAGTTTGCTCTAAATACAAAAGATCTTGACACCCTCCAAAAAGAACATGACAAGATGGCTTCAGAGGGCTTAAGGGTTATAGCTTTGGGTACCGGAAAATATAACTCTGACGATATAGATACTTGGGAAATAGAGATCGTTGGGCTTGTAGGTTTTATAGATCCTCCGAAAAAAGAGGTTTTAAAAGCAGTACAAACTGCACAAAAAGCGGGTGTCAAAGTAATGATGATCACTGGTGATGATCCCATTACAGCCAAAGCGGTTGCCATGATGGTAGGTATTTATAAAGATGGTGACCTTGTTGTTTCCGGCAGGGATTTAGATGAAATGGATGACGAGAAACTTGAAGCACTTTTACCTAGAGTAACTGTGTGGGCAAGAGTACTCCCGGAACACAAATACCGTATAGTCAAGAGTTTGCAAAAACTAGGAGAAATTGTAGCGGTCACTGGAGATGGGGTTAATGATGTCCCGGCATTAAAGATAGCGGATTTAGGCATAAGTATGGGAAGCGGGAGTGAAGCAGCCAAATCCACTGCTAAAATGGTATTAGCTGACAACAATCTCTCTGTGATTGTTGATGCTATCAAACAAGGCCGTACAATTGCTAGCAATATACGCAAAGCGGTATATTTCCTTGTTTCTACAAGCTTGGACGAAGTGATCCTCATCACAGGTGCTATTCTCATGGCACTGCCGCTGCCGCTTTATCCGGTACAGATATTATGGATAAATCTTGTTTCGGATAGTGCATTAGACAAAACATTTCCATTCCTAAAAGACGAAGAAAATGTAATGAAAAGACCTCCGACCAGACTGCGTGAACAGTTTTTAGACAAAGTGCAGATTCTTCGCGTGCTTTACGCTGCACTAGTAATTAGTCTGAGTGCGCTCTTTTTGTATGTTTGGATGCTAGATCATTATGGAAAAGAGAGTGCAATATCTACACTTTTTACAGCCTTTGTAATAGCTACATGGATCAATGGACTTCAATCACTCAAAGAACATGAGCCTTTTTTAAAGAATATCAAAAAATCACTCCAGATCAACCCGTATATATTTTATGGCATAAGTATAGGGATGGCACTTCAACTGTTTGCTATTTATGCACTTTCAAATGTGTTTAATACACTTCCTCTAGATAGCAATTCGCTTACAATAATCGGTCTTTTTTCTTTATGGATCTTTAGTCTGATCGAGTTACGTAAATGGGGAGAATATCTATGGAATAAATATTAAATAAACAATTAAAATGATTGTGATATAATCAAAAAATATTAAATAAAATAATTAAAAAAATAAGGTACTAATTAGGTCAAAAATAAACTGAGTTGCCAGCAATACAAATAAAGGTGCGAGTATGAAAAAATGGGTTTTAATTCTGAGTTTATGTTGTTTTACAGTCAATGGCATGGCTGAAGACAAGAGATTAATTGATGAAGTCACACTTGGTATCGGAGAGAGTAAGGACAACATAGGGATTTATCGCCTTGGTGCCAGAAAAAACTTTGATAAAACATTTTTTGATACTGATTATGGCCGGTTAAGCGGGTACTACGAAGCCTCACTAAATTACTGGGAAAAAGGCGGCGACCATATATATGGTATCGCCCTCTCTCCTGTTTTTGTCTATTATTTTGGGAATAAATCGAATTCTATTCATCCATATATAGAAGGGGGTATAGGTGTAGCTTGTCTTTCTGATACCAAGATACAAAACCGCGATATGTCATCAAACCTGAACTTTGAAGACCGTGTTGGAGTCGGCATCAGGATGGAATCGTTTGACTTCAATGCCAGATATTTACACTATTCAAATGCTGAAATCGTACAGCCAAATGACGGTATTGATATTTTCATATTTACAATATCTTATATTTTTTAAATACTAGATTTTAAAATAATTTATCTTTATTTCTAGTTTTTGTATTTCTAGCATCGACGATAAAAACGATTCTAAACTATAAGCGGTACAAAAGCAAATCCTTTATACTCATCTCTTTTAATATTATCATCTGAAATTTTCTCAAATCTAAATATAGAATTTTGCACAGGCACTACCAATACACCGCCGATCTTGAGTTGGTCAAATAGTGCGGTGGGTATTTCTTCAGCGCTAGCTGATACTAATATCCTATCGAACTTCTGACCTGGTATACCAAGCTGGGCACCTGCTTTTTGAATGCTGCAATGATCCCCAAAATTAAATTGAGCAAGATTTTTCTTGCCCTGCTCTACAAGCTCATCTACTCTTTCAAGACCCGTTACGCTTCCTTTTTCTCCTACAATATGGCAAAGCAAAGAAGTGGTCCATCCGGAACCTGAGCCGATATCCAATATATTCTCCCCCTCTTTTGGTGCCAATTGCTCAAGCATAAAAGCCACTGTGGATGGCTGAGAGATCGTCTGATTTTTGCCGATTGGCAGCGGAGCATCGATATAGATATGTTCAGAAAACTGTTCTGGTACAAAATACTTCCTGTCTATATCCCAAAATGCATTTATGATACGCGATGTATGCAAAACACCCCTTAAAACCATGTAATCTACTAGATCTTGCATATTGTTCATTTTTTTCATCCTATAAAAAAGCTGCGCTCATATAACCGACGACTTGTGACTCATCCTTACTGGCATCCGCACTGGTACGATAATCAAGCATTATTGGTTTAAGCTTTTTTGCCTTTGCCGCTATCAACATTGCCTCAATGCCTATCTTGCCGCATGCTTCACATCCTTGATGCAGCATATCGGTATCTAATTTTTTTATTGCATTTAAACAGATATTGTCAAGCTTCTTTGCCTTTTTGATATCATGATAGTGACTTAGATCCGTGCTTATGACTACCACTGTTTGTGGATCATTTAAGAGATACTCGATAACTTTTGCCAATCTTGCCGGATCTTCATCACCGTAAACCAACTCTACTACCGAAGCTTCCTCGTCGTATGTTTTCACAAAAGGCATCTGTACCTCTGTGCTGTGTTCGCGATGAGCTTCCGGTACAAAATCAAGTCCGAATTTGTCTCTAAGTTCATGGACAAGAATTTTATCTATCTTGATCATACCAAATGGAGTTTCATAATCATCAAAATCTGATACACTGGTTCCTTTAAGAAAAACACGATGGCTAGGACCTATTACGACTATTCGTTTTGCGTTTGTATTTTCTAGTAATCTAAAAGCGATATTGGCCGTAAATGCAGAATATATATACCCTGCATGAGGTACGATAATAGCTCTTGGCTTTTTATCAAATAATGTTTTATCGCTCAGATGGGTATCTAATATTTGATTATAATATTCAAACATTGAACTTATCTCTTTTGCATCTTCAGGATAAAATTGTCCTGAAACTGCACTTTTTCTGATACTCATCTCCATACTCCTTCTATCGCTTGATCGCATTTAGGACAGTGTCCATTTTTCAATTTATTTGAGTCGACCATGTAAGCTGTTCTATCTATTACCAATTCATTACAATTAGAACAATAGGTATCACTTTTCACCGGAACATTGCCTAGATAAATATATTTCAATCCTGCTTCTTTGCCTATAGTCTCTGCGCGCTGTAAAGTCTCTAGTTTTGTTCTTTCGTGATCAAGCATTTTATACTGTGGATAAAAAGCACTTAGATGCCATGGAACATGTTTGCCTAGATCATTGGCGATAAAAGATGCCATTTCATGCAAATCTTTATCACTGTCATTCTCGCCTTCGATAAGCAACGTAGTTACCTCTACCCATATCCCTTTGGCAACCATTCTTCTAAGAGTATCTTTTACCTCTTCAAGACCGCCTTTTAGCGATTTTTTATAGTACTCGTCATCCCAGCTTTTCAAATCAATATTTGCTGCATCTACCCAACTTGCCATATCTTCTATGATCTCCGGGGATTCGTAGCCATTGCTTACAAAAATATTTTTTAATCCGCGTGCTTTTGCTATCACGCCTACATCTTTAGCATAAGGATAAAAAGTTGTCGGTTCATTATATGTATATGCTATGGATTGTGCATTTTGTTCAAATGCAAGAGAGACCATTTGCTCAGGGGTTACTTCTATATTTTTATTTATCTCTTTCTCTTGTGAGATATCCCAATTTTGGCAAAAAGGACATTTAAAATTGCATCCAATAGTACCAAACGAAAGCACTCTAGTCCCAGGCAAAAAATGATATAAAGGTTTTTTCTCGACAGGATCAACGTGTATTGCAACAGGATGACCATATACTAAGTTTTTATGTTCTCCGTTTTCGTTTTTATTGATGCCGCATATGCCAACTTGACCTTCTTTAAGTTTGCAATAATGGCGGCACAAAAGACAGACGATATAATCTTTTTCTTTTCTAGAGTAAACCATATAAACCCTCCTTATGTGAGTTATACTGTACACTAATTAAATATATCAATTTTTCTAAATAATATCACATAATTTTATAAAAGTCAAATTTTATCTTTTTTCAAAGTTTATGGAGGTATAATAAAATTATTTACTATTCAATAAGAGGGAAAAATGGCAAAAGACCACTATTTTGATATATCAGCCAAGCTGGACATGATGGAGATGAAAAATGCTATCATTCAAGCAAAAAAAGAGGTGGATACGAGATTTGATTTCAAAGGTTTAATAGCTGACATTGAACTAAATGAAAAAGCAAAAACGGTAACACTCAGCAGCTCAAGTGAACAAAAAATTGATGCTCTAAAAGATATACTTATAGCCAAACTAATCAAACGAAATATAGCGGGCAAAGCACTTCAAGAAGTAAAGAGTGAAGGAATAAGCGGAGGTAATGTCAAATTTATCTACCGTATAGTTGACAGCATAGAACAAGATGAAGCCAAAAAAATAGTCAAAGCCATCAAAGATCTCAAACTCAAAGTAACACCGTCCATTCAAGGCGACGAAGTGAGAGTTAGCGGGGCAAAAATAGATGATTTGCAGCGCGTTATTGCAGAGGTTAAAAAATTAGAACTCAACGCACCGCT
>JAFGWQ010000065.1 GCA_016937075.1 Campylobacterales bacterium
ATTATAGTTCATACTCCCTATATAATCAACAACATCTACTTTTTTAGAGCTATAATCAGGAGTCGTATATAGTATTTCGCCAACGGCAGACCAATTTTGTGCAAAATGATAACCTACATGCACTCCGACGCCTGGAAAATCATTACTTAGAAGATTATTACTAGTGTTTTCAAAAGTTGCTATACCAAAAACACCGACTTGCCATGGTTTTTGGATGGTGTCCGAATCGGCATAGACAACATTTCCTATCATTAACAAAAAAGCCAATGATATTTTTTTAAACATTTATGATTTCTCCTTCTAATAATTCTTTATACTATTAAATCATATTAAATATTTAAATAAACTTAAAATACTTGTTTAAAATTTGACTTTTTACGTCAGGTTAATTATAATTTTTGATGTTCTATCTTGGTGCAGCGGCTTTGTACTACTTTCATACCACAATCCTCGGCTTTTTTGGCAGCTTCGTTGTTTACAAGTCCAAGCTGTGTCCAAATACAATATACATCACCTCTGGCTATGGCTTCGTCTATTACTGAAGCGATGACATCTGGTTTGCGAAATATGTCGACCATATCTACTTTGCATGGGATCTCGCTGAGGCTTCTATATACTTTTTCTCCTAGGATCATATCTTCTTTTGGGTATACCGGAATGATCTTGAATCCTGCATTTTTGAGATATCGTGCTACCATATTGCTAGCTTTGCTCTCATCGGGTGAACATCCTATGATGGCTACGGTTTTTGTTTTTTCAAAAATATCTTTCATTTCTTTTGGGTCAGCGTTAACTGTAGGGAATTCACATTCCATGATTTTATTTCCTTGTTTGTAGTTTCTTTTCGTTATAATTGTACCCAATTACGGCAACAGGAACAATTAATGTTAAATATAGACACTATCCAAAAAGCATCAAAAAGGCTCGAAGCAGTCGTTCATATGACACCTTTTGCATTTGCTCCGAACCTGAGTGATCTTAGCGGATATGAAGTATATCTCAAAAAAGAGAATTTACAGCGCACCGGCTCATTCAAGCTTCGCGGAGCTTTCAATAAAATCGCTACGCTCGTAGAAGAGGGCAATGCAAAAGGCGTAGTAGCAGCAAGCGCAGGCAATCATGCCCAGGGCGTTGCACTAAGCGCGTCACATTTTGGACTATTGGCGACTATAGTAATGCCTGAATCCACGCCGCTTACCAAGATACAAGGTGTGAGAGATTTTGGGGCAGAAGTTATATTGCATGGGATCAATTATGACGAAGCATACGCATATGCTATAGATTATGCCACGCGTCATGATGCGAGTTTCGTACACCCGTTCGCAGATAGTGATGTCATGTCAGGACAAGGCACAATAGCTCTGGAAATGCTGGGTGACGTGAGCGATTTGGATGCTATTATTGTTCCTGTTGGAGGAGGCGGGCTGATATCCGGAATTGCCACAGCAGCCAAGGCTATCAACCCAAAGATCAAAGTGATCGGAGTTGCAGCCAAAGGAGCTCCGGCTATGAAGCAATCATTTGATGCAAAAAGAGCTATAGATACACTTCATGTGCGCACCATTGCAGACGGTATAGCAGTCAGAGATACCTCAGCAGTTACCCTTGAATATATACTCAAAAGTGTTGACGACATAGTATTGGTACGCGAAGATGAGATAGCAAATGCTATTTTATTTTTGCTGGAAAAACAAAAAATACTCGTAGAAGGCGCAGGAGCAGTTGGTGTGGCAGCACTGATGCATAACAAGCTAAAACTGCATAAAAATAGCAAAGTAGGTATAGTGGTCAGTGGCGGCAATATCGATGTAACCATGCTCTCTCTCATCATAGAAAAAGGACTAATGAAGTCAGCACGCAAGATGAAGCTGATGGTAACCCTTGTAGATAAGCCTGGAGCTTTGATGAAATTTACAGAGATACTAAGAAGTGTCGGAGCAAATATCGTACAGATAGGATATGATAGAACTTCTATTGACCTGGAGTTTGGTGATGCGCATGTATCAGTTTCGCTGGAGACTAGGGGGCAAGAGCACCAAGAGATCATCAGAGAGAAACTCAAACAAAACGGTTTTGTATTTAGCGAAGCTCACTAAATGATAGCCATTGATCTAGGGTCAAATACCCTGCGTGTATTGCAGATGGATTGCAATAGCGGAGAGTTTTTGTATGAGTATCAAAAAATCGTAAGAACTGCAGATAATCTCATACATACCGGTATTATTTCGTTTGAGGCCAAAGAGCGGATCATAGAAGCCATCAAAGAGGCTGCGTCGCATATCGATTTTTCCAAAGATAATATCAAAGCAGTGACTACTGAAGCTATGAGAGTAGCCAAAAATAGTTCCGCGGTACTAGAAGAGATATATAAGCAAACCGGTGTTAGGTTTGAGATAATTGATGGAGACACGGAAGCTAGACTTACTATTTCGGCTGTCATAAACCGTCTAAAAGCATTGAATATAGTTGTGCAAAACGGATTTGCCATGATAGATATAGGCGGAGCATCGACTGAGGTGGCTTTTATATATGGAGATGATACGGTTGCTAAAAGTTTCTCTCTAGGCATAGTCACTTTGGCTCAAGCATACCCGAATTTAACGATACTCAAAGAGGCATTGCCTAAAAGGCTAGAACCTATAGCCAAATATATAAAAAGCACTATACATGAAAAAAGCGATATAGATATAGTAGTAGCCACGGCAGGAACACCTACTGCAGTGGCAGCTATGAAGATAGGTTTGGATTTTGAGACTTATGAAGCCTCACTGATAAATGGTATGAAGCTTGACTTTGCAGATATGGATGAGCAGCTGGAGAGATTGCTCTATATGAGCGAAGATATGCGTGAAGCAGCTGTGGGTACAGGGCGAAGTGATCTTATAGCTACAGGTATAGTGCTGTTTAAGGCACTTTTGAGATTACTTGAAACAAATGAATGTATTGTCGTAGACGATGGACTCAGAGAGGGTGTCGCTCTTGAGGGGTGCAAGAATGGTGAAGGGTGAAGGAAGAAGGAAGAAGGGTGAAGGGCGAATGGTGAATAGTGAATGGTTTTCCCTCGTGCATGGGAGAGAACATGTCGTCATGCTGAATTTAGTTCAGCATCTTCGTCAATTTGCACAGTTTCCGTCATTCTGAGCCACAAAGTGGCGTGAGAATCTAAAAAAAGAGATCTTCACGAAGTCTAGAGACTTCTCAAGATGACAAACTCTCCGTCATCCTGAACTTGTTTCAGAATCTAAAAATAGTAGGGTGGGTTAGTAAACCCACCATTTTAATTATATTGGTGTGTTGGTGAACACACCCTACAAAATACCTTTCTTTTTCTCA
>JAFGWQ010000066.1 GCA_016937075.1 Campylobacterales bacterium
ATGTGACACCAAATGATGTTCCCCCTATCACACTAAGTGCGACACTTCCTTGAAGGAATCTTCTTCTAGAAACCTCTACCCTCATTTGTACTCCTAGATAATTAAAGGTTAAGCTTAAATAAAACTTAATGTAAAATTAGCATGTAATAAGTAAGCTTTAGACGATTATACAAGATTTAACTTATGATAAACATAAATTACACTTATTTAGTCTAGTTTTATCGTCATTTATTTGGTGGGTATCGAAATCTTATCATTGTCAAAAATACCATTTTCAAATCCTTCATGGCATGCCCAACAATTCGCTCTATCTTCTACTTCCTTGCTTTTAAATACGGCTGGATCGATATTTTCGTGTGCTTTTCTCCAATAATATGTTTTGGTTATACTTTTTGGTGCTTCATTTTTGTCAAGTGAATTAATAAGTTTAAATGCAATTTTATTGGAAGATTGTTCCGCGCAATTATTAGTTAAAAAATTTAAAATTGATATCCTTGCTTGTTTACTTATGTTAGCTTCTGTTATCTCTTCACCAAAATGATTGTCCAAATTATGCATGATTCTTTCCCAAGAACGTTTTGGCAGCATAAAAGGCGGATAGGTCTTATGGCAATCTCCACAGTCAGTATAATAAGTCTTATGCTCTTGTTCAAAATCAACAGGAGAAAAGATAGAACGAGTAACAATATTGTCATAAGTAACAACGATATAAATAAAAATAGAAAACGTTACCAATATAAAAATATAACTAACAATATTGCTAAATTTTGAGATATTAGAATCTTTGCCTTCGGCTTTTTTGTATCCAGTGATCATTGCAAATACCATGTTTGTTTTGTGGTAGAATTGCTCTATTAATACACCAATGATATGAATACATGCCCAAATACCAAGAAAATATGAAAGATAAAGATGCACATCAAATAACGTTATCATATGCACATAATGTTCTTTATTTAAAAATGCAAATATGCCACTACCTTCTTGCACGCCATATAAAAGCAATCCACTAATTACTATAAATGAACCAAAAAACAAAACAATAAGGGTATACCAACTAGAAGCAGGGTTATGTCCTGCAGGAATTTTTCTCCATCGATTAATAACCTTTTCTTTAAAATACCACTGTAGATCTTTTAAATCAAGTTTAAATGTATCAAATGTAGCATATCTTGGACCTACAAATCCCCATATAATACGATAAATGAGCATTACACCAAAAATCCAACCAAATGCTACATGATAATGAAGATATGTTTTGTTCAACGAACTAACAAAAGAGGCTATGAATGAGAGTGCGATGATCCAGTGGATAATCCTTGTACAGATTGGCCATACAAATACTTTTCCTTGCTTGCGATTCATACATACTCTTTATAATATATAGTTATCATTAAGATAATTTTAACAGATTTATTTAAAAATATGGTTTATAATTGTTAAAATAATGTTAAAAAGACAACTTATGGTGTTTAAAAAAAGAAAAATAATTACTTAAATGAAGATAAATTAGGGTTAGATAGACCGCCACTTAAAATAAGTGACGATAAAATAGAGGTATTATTTTTTATTGAAATTATCATGGATATACTGTGCCATTGCATCAGTGTCATAATCCATTCCCTTTTCAATAATTTTTTTCATATTGTGTTCCATTACTTCGTGTTCTGTGCCGCTAGAATGTCCGCCTGAACCGCCCATTTTGATATCAGTGATACCAAGTCTAAGCTCTTGGATAGTTTGATCATTAAGTGCAGGACCTTTTTTCTCTGTGTTTCCTTCGGCATTTTTACCATGACATTTTGCACACATTTGCTCATAAACTTCCGCGGTACTTAGTTTATATGTCATTTTTGACTCTTGTGTTTCTTCTTTTTTGTCACATCCGGTCATGATAAAAAGAAGAGATGCCCCCAAAAGTAGTGATAGTGATTTTTTCATTCCATGTCTCCTTATTTAATTCTTATGCTCTACCAGAAAGCATGCCATACTGTGTCATTGGTTTAAGTGCATAAACTTTAAGTAACCACCAAATCCATCTCTCTTGAGTCGGGTCAAGCGGGAAAGATGGAGCTGGTTTACCTGTCCAGTTAAATTCAGCAAGCATAACTGTTCCAAGACTAGTAATCAAAGGACATACTGTATAACCATCATATTTCGCCGGTAACTCTTTTTTGCCTTCCATAACAGCTACAAGATTTTCTACCAATACTCTGTATTGTTTTCTAGCGCTTCCTCCTGTTTTGCCCATTGGCAATGCCGCGACATCCCCTACTGCAAAAACATTAGGATATTTTACATGCTGAAGAGTCTCTTGAGTAACAGGTACCCAGCCTTTATCTGAACCAATCGGCGAGCTGGCTATCTCTTCAGGAGCCATTTGAGGCGGTGTGATATGCATAAAATCATAAGGAACTTCCACTTTTTCTGATGCAGGGACCATTTCATACTCTTCGAGCACATCATCCCATTCACCTTTTTCAAGCCAGTGTTTTTTAAATGTTGCTATTTTAGCAGCAGGATCTACGCTTATCAAATTATGATTGTAGTTATATTTCATATCTCTTGTTGCAAATTGTTTTACCATTGCATCATTATATTCAGGTACACCAAACAATTTTCCGCCGTTTGGATATAAAGTCAATTCTGCATTTTCTCTAGCACCTGCCTCTCTAAGTCTTGCATCTGTTAGATACATGATCTTTTTAGGAGCACCGCCGCATTTGATCGGAGTATCAGGATCTGTAAAAATACCTTTTACTTTTTTGCCGCTTTTTGCATCAGCTACAAATTTTTGCATTTGTGTCCAAGTATCGGTTGCACCATCTCCAAAATAGATAGAACAAAGACCGTTTTGTCCGATTATTTTTTTGACTGCACTGCTATCACCTCTTGAAGTAATACTCTCAGTGATACCTAGACCTTCAAGTCTTGCAAAGTCAAGCTTAAGTCCGGCAGCAACTATCATATAATCATAAGGGATTGTTTGTCCTTTATCTGTTTTTACCGTATTTTTTTCAGGATCGAATTCAACTGCTTTTTCTTGGATCCATTTTACGCCATCTGGCATAAAATCAGCTGTCATATATTCTATATCAGAATTTGTCCAAACACCGCCACCCACTAGTGTTTGACCAGATTGATATGAAACTGATTTCGGATTTGGCTCAAGTATTGTAATATCAGGGTTTTCAAGAGTTCGCATAAGCAAAGCTGCTGTTGCTACACCGGATAGTCCGCCTCCGACTATTAATATCTTGCCTTTAGCATTTGAGCTTGCAGCTTTTGCTTCTGTAGCAATACCGCTCCCCATCATCATGGCAGCACCGCCAAGCCCCATCATTTTCATCGCATCACGACGAGAAATGCCTTCTTGTTTTAAATATGCATCTATTTGTTCTAAATTTTCTTTAAATAGTTTTTTATCCAAAACGAACTCCTTTATACTCTAAACTTTTGAAATGATTATACTATATAATTAATAAATATATCTTAAATATAAGTAAAATAAAATAATTTTTTTAATTATAAATTATGATTATCTATTTTATCAATAATTGTAATAATTCTACGTTTTTAAAAATTGATTTTCGTATAATATATAATACTTTATCATAAGTTTTTTCTTCTAATGGATCTGCAGGGTTAAAATGAATGCCTTCTATTGTTTTACCATTTTGATATATTTGATATCGTCTATGTTCACCGTTCTTACCCATAGAGACAGTACTTTTTATGTTTATATTACAAGATGCAAACACCAAATGAGGATTTGCTTCGCCATAAGGCTCAAAATTATCTAAGAGTGCAAAAAGCTTATCATCAATTAATTCCAGTTCTATTTCGCCCAAAGCACTATCAGTATTATCTGTATGAATGTCACAATAATTTGGCAATATATCTATAAAATCCTCTAATTTATCTTCTCTCAAAGAAATACCTATTGCCATAGGATGTCCGCCAAACTTTTCTAATATATCTCTATAAGGATCAATTGATGCAAAGAGGTCAAAACCTTTTATACTTCTTCCGCTACCTTTTAATAACCCTTCTTTACTTTTACCAAGAACAATAGTTGGTTTTTTAAAATATCTTACCATATGTGAGGCTACAATTCCTAAAACTCCTTCATGCCAATCATCTCCTCTGATAATTAGGATCGAGCTATTTGGATTAAGTACTCCGTTTTTGGCTTGATTTAAGATCTCTTCTTCAATAATTTTTCGTTTTTCGTTTGTATTAACCAAATATGCAAGCTTTTCATATGCATCAGACAAGTCATCACTTTTTAAAAAACGAACAGCTTGAGATGCATCGCTCATTCGTCCCGCACTATTTAAAAGAGGCGCTATCCAAAAAGAGATATCCTCACTTTTAAATTTTGATGATTTAAGATGATTTTTAAGAGCAGATACAAAAGGTTTTTGAGAATTATTAAGTTCTTTCAATCCTGCAATTACAATAGCCCTATTAATATGAAGCAGTGGCATCACATCAGCAATAGTAGCAATGGCTACAAGAGATAAATATGATTTTAGATTTATTGTTAATTTTAGATGTTCTTTCAATCCTGCAATCAAATACCACGCTACTGCAGCACCACAAATATCCGGGTATATAAATGTACAATCATCTTGTTTCGGATTAATAATAGCATATGCATTTGGTAATTTTTGCGGCGGGGTGTGGTGGTCAGTAATAATAAGAGTTTTATTATTTTCCAAACACCAAGAAGCTACATCAGTAGCTGTAATTCCGTTATCAACTGTAATAATTAGATCAAAATCTTGAATATATGATAATATTTTTGTAGATAGCCCGTATCCATGTTCAAACCGATTTGGTATAAACCATTTGATATTTATATCTATAAATTCAAAAAAATCTGAGAGTATAGTAGTAGATATAACTCCGTCTACATCATAATCACCTACGATTATAATTTTTTCTTTATTGTTAATTGCAGCTACAATGCGTTTGCATGCTTTATCCATATCTTTAAAAGTAGATGGATGCGGCAAATTAGATAGATTTAATAACCCACCGCTATCTTCAAATCTTTTTTTTAAATAATTTTCTATCTCTTCTAAAGTAAGTTTTGATAATTTTTGCAATGAAATTAAACCTTTCATTCCAGTTCAAGTCTGGAATGAATGAAATATATAAAATTTATTATTTATCTTTGTGTTCCATACTTGCTTTTACAAATGCCAATATGGATTGATTTGGATGTTGTAATCTTGAAGTAAATTCCGGATGAAATTGCACACCCAAAAACCAAGGATGGTCTTTTACTTCAACAGCTTCAATAAGTCCATTTGATTCACCTGAAATTATCATACCGTTTTTTTCAAGCATTTCTCTATATTTTGGATTTGCTTCATATCTATGGCGATGTCTTTCATAAATTACGGCTTCATTGTATGCTTTACGCAGATTTGAACCTTCCAATGTTTGGCATTCATACTCACCAAGTCTTAGAGTTCCGCCCAGTGGAGATTTAGTAGTTCTTATCTGTTTTTTTCCGCTTGCGTCTATGAACTCGTCAATGAGATATATCATTGGATTTGGAGTTTGCTCATCAAATTCTACAGAATTGGCATCTTTTATACCGAGTACATTTCTTCCAAATTCAATAATAGCAAGCTGCATGCCAAGACAAATTCCCAAAAATGGAATTTTGTTTTCTCTAGCATATTTAATAGCAGCTATTTTACCCTCAACTCCTCTTTCTCCAAAACCGCCGGCTACTAAGATACCGTCACAATCTTGTAAAAATTTTTCGCTTCCTTCTTCTTCTATTTTTTCGCTATCAACCCATTTGATAATTACCCGGCTATCAAGATTAGCTCCGGCATGGATAAGTGCTTCAGTAAGCGATTTATATGACTCTTTAAGATCTAAATATTTACCTACAAATGCTATTTTTACTTCGCTTGAAGGCATAATAATTTTATTGACCAAATTGATCCATTGATCCATATTTGGTTTTAATTCTCCTAATTCAAGTTGTTTCGATATAGGTTTTAATATTTCTTGAGTCATAAAATTTAATGGTACTTTATAAATAGTAGCAGCATCAATTGCATCGATTACACTATCTTCATCAACGTCACAGCTGTATGCTATTTTTCTTTTAAGATCGTTTGGCACAGGTTGTTCGGCACGTAAAATCAACATTTGTGGAGCAATACCTATACGTCTAAGTTCTTGGACGGAGTGTTGAGTTGGCTTGGTTTTAAGTTCACCGGCTGCTTTTATATAAGGCAACAAAGTCACATGAATATTCATAACTCTGCTTTTTCCAAGTTCGTGTTTAATTTGGCGAATAGTCTCTAAGAATGGAAGACCCTCAATATCTCCTGTAGTACCGCCTAATTCTACTATTAAAATATCTTTACCTTGTCCTGCTAAAAATATTCTATCTTTTATCTCGTTAACAATATGTGGGACTACTTGGATAGTTTTACCTAAATATTTTCCTTTTCTCTCATTTTCAATGACAGTTTTATATACTTGACCTGTAGTAAAATTATTATTTTGTGTCAAAGATGTATCTATGAATCTTTCATAGTGTCCTAGATCTAAATCTGTTTCAGCACCGTCTTTTGTAACAAAAACTTCTCCATGTTCAAGTGGGCTCATAGTTCCAGGATCGACGTTGATATATGGATCAAGTTTTAAAATTCCTATTTTAAATCCTGAGTGTTTAAGTAAAGTTGCTATACTAGCTGCACTAATTCCCTTACCTAGAGAGCTAAGCACTCCTCCTGTTATGAATATATATTTTGTTTTATCAGTTGACATAAATTGATTGTTCCTTACATTACTATTGGCATTATTATGGTCATGAATTGTTGGTCTTTTACTACAAATGGGAGATTTGGTTCATTAAAATCCATTTCAAATTTATCTTCATCGCTTTGAAAAATAAAATCTAAAAGATATTTGCTATTAAAACTTATTTCAAATTTTTCTTGAATCCCTGTATTTACTTCCAATTCTGTTTTTGCTTCTACATTATCGCTGCTAAGAGAATGAAATATTATTATATTTGAATGAATAGACATTTTGATATCTTGTGAAATCGTTGTCATCATTTTTATAGATTCAGCCATCTCTTTTTTTGGAAGAATAGTAGAGTATTTTATCGAATTAGGAATAATTCTAGCATAATCGGGAAATTTTCCATTAATTAAACGAGTATAGAAATAATAATTTTGATTTGTAATTATCAAGTTAGTATTATCGTAGTAGATATTTATTTGGTCTAAAAATAATTTTTGTATTTCCAAAATAGCTTTTTTAGGAATTATTAAAGCGAGCTCTTGTTCGCTTTCGTTTTCGATCGTTGCGATGGCTAATCTTCTTGTATCAGTTCCTACTATATCAGTCGATTTGTTCTTAATATTTATTAATGCACCGTTTAATTCAAATTTTGGATTATTCGTATCAATTGCAGGAGAGATTTTTTTCAAACTTTGTATAAGATGCATAGAGTCTAATGTAATTTGAGGTTTATTTTCTATACTTGGAAAAACAGGATAATTTGCTGCATCAAATATAGGGAGTTTGAATTTTGATTGTTTTTGTTTGATAACCAATGAAGAATCCAAAACTTCTAGGATTATCTCATCGTCTTTTAAAATACGGATAATATCTAAAAGTTTTTTACCATTGGCAGTACATTTGCCATCTTGTTCTACTATGATATGTTTTGTGTTTATGCTAAGTCCAATTTCAAGATCACAAGCTTTTATGATGCATTCATTATCATTGGCATCAAAGAAAATATGAGAAGTTATTTGACTGGCATCTTTTTTTTCCAAAAATGGTTGCAAATTGATCAAGATAGATTCAATAACTTGCTTTTGAACTTTAATCTTCATAAACACTCCTTATTTATAAATAAAATAGTAATAGTAGTAATAGGCGATGAAAAAGTGAAAAACTAAATCTCGCCCCTAATTTTCGTGCTTAAAGTCAGAACGGCTTTAAAGACAATTTTTCACATAGACTCACTAATTTTAGTATTATATCTTTTTTTTATTCAATTTTCTTTGGAGTGAATTTTATTTGACAGTTCTTCTAGAAGTACTTTAAAATTTTCATCTTCATCGATGATTTCGTTGATTTTTTTCATAGAATGGCTTATAGCTGTATGGTCTTTCATGCCAAAGTACATAGCGATTTGAGGCATTGAGTTTGGAGTTAGATTTCTAGCAAGATATATTATAATTCGTCTTGCATTTACTATATTTTGTGTTCGTTTTTTTGACTTAATATCTGATGGTTTAATATTTAATTCTTTTGAAACTATTTGTGCTATTGTATCAATTGTAACATTTTCTTTTTTCTCTTTGAGTTGGTCTTTGATTGTATTTTTTGCAAATTCTAGTGTTATTTTTTGATTTAGGATCGAACTAAGAGCATTAAGTTTTATAATAGTACCTTCGATCTCGCGTATATTATCACCCATATTTGTAGCAATAAAATTTATGACATCATTATTTAAAGAGATTCTATCTAATTCACACTTTTTTTTGATAATTTCTATTTTTGTCTCAAGTCCAGGTGGTTGGATATCGGCCATCAATCCCCATTCAAAACGGCTTTTGAGTCTGTCAACAAGACCAGCGATTTTATTTGGCGGTCTATCAGCGGTGATCACGATCTGTTTTTTTGCATTATAGAGTTCATTAAAAGTATGAAAAAATTCTTCTTGGGTTTGTTCTTTTCTGCTTATAAATTGTATATCATCAATTAATAACAGGTCACATTCTCTAAATTTTTCACGAAATCTATCCATAGTTTGAGATCTGATATGAGAGGTAAAACTATTCATGAACATTTCCAAAGTGGTATAGACTACATTTTTACCCAAGGCAATTTGTTCATTGCCTATAGCTTGAAGAAGGTGTGTTTTTCCAAGACCTACCCCTCCATACAAAAACAGAGGATTATAAAGTTGTCCCAGTTTTTCACTCACGCTTCTAGCTGCTGTGTATGCAAATTGATTTGAACTCCCTACTATAAAACTGTCAAAAGTAAGTGATGGGTTTAAAAAATTGGTTTTTGCTACATTTTTTTCGGCACTCTGACTTGTTTTGATATTTTGGGCTACATTGGTCTTTTTTGTTTTTATTGAAATTTCCAATTTCGGCTTTATTCCTGTGTGAATCTCAAAAAGATGCGCGATCTGAAATTCATATTTTGTTTTTATCCACTTAGCTATGATAAGATTTGGAGCATTAAAATGAGCTATATCACTTCTAGAGTGTTTTGTGTCGTATGATAATTTTTTTATATATTGATTGTAATCATTTTCAGATATCTCTTTTTTTAGCTCGCTTAATATTTTTTCACCAATATTCATAATTCTCCTATATAGTTTTAAACCTTAATGTGAATAACTTTTATGATTTTAGCCAATTTTAGCTAAAATAGCCAATATTTAACAGTTGAATAAAATTATTCACTATGTGAAAAAAGGTGTGAATGAATATATTAGGAATTGACCCCGGAAGCCGTAATTTAGGCTATTGCATACTAGAATTAGAGGGTGTGAAAATATCTTTAATAGAAGCAGGTTTGCTTAAATTAAAATCTTCAGTGCTTCAAGAACAGATAATAGAGCTCTCATCGGGCATAGATCTGATTTTGAAAGGACACAATATAGACGAAGTTGCTATCGAGGATATATTTTATGCATTTAATCCCAAGACTGTTTTGAAGTTAGCTCAGTTTCGAGGAGCACTTTCTTTGAAAATATTGCAAGAAAAGGGATATTTTCATGAATACACGCCTCTTCAAGTCAAAAAATCAGTCACAGGAAATGGAAAAGCGACAAAAGATCAAGTAGCCTTTATGGTCAAAAAACTACTTAAGATCAAAAAAGAGATCAAGCCGCTTGATATTACCGATGCTATGGCAATTGCTATTACTCATGCCCAAAGAGTACGATTGAGAGGATAATATGATGTTGTATAATCTTGTAAAATATGCCTGATATTAACAATATATTTTAGATGTTCGATAAATCAAAATAGTTTAATAAGTAAAAAAAAGTTATGATATAAAATAATAACACATTATGTTATAATTGGCAAAAAAGGTTATTTGAATGGATCTTATATATGATATTTTAGTGATAGGTGGCGGTCCGGGTGGCATTGGAGTAGCTGTTGAATCCAAGATTTTAGGCATAGAAAAAGTACTTCTTGTGGAAAAAAGCGATAATCACTCTCAAACTATTCGTAAATTTTATAAAGATCAAAAAAGAGTTGATAAAGACTGGCAAGGCCAAAGTGTAGCACTTGATGGGAATATAGATTTTTTTGACGGCACAAAAGAGAGTACGATAGATTACTTTGACTTGCTTTTAGATAATCATCTCATTGACGCAAAATTTAATTGTGAAGTCGATAAAGTTATAAAAATGAATGATATTTTTGAAGTTTATACAAATTGCGGTAATTTTCTTGCACGCAATGTGGTTATCGGAGTAGGGCGCATGGGCAAACCAAACAAACCATCTTATACTATTCCGCCATCTCTCAAAACTCAAGTAAATTTTAATCTTGATAAATGTGGAAATAATGAAAATATATTAGTTGTAGGAGGAGGGGATAGCGCTGTTGAATATGCCTGCGAACTTAGCCAAAGCAATAAAGTTACTTTGTGTTATAGAGGAGCAAACCTGACGCGTCCAAATCCTACAAATATAGAGATGTTTGATAAATTTGTATCAGAAAAAAAACTAACCCCGAAACTCGGCATTGATATAGAAAGTCTAGAGAATGAACACGGCAAAGTCAAAGTAATTTATACAGATGGTAAAAATCAGATATTTGACAGGGTCATTTATGCTCTTGGCGGCACCACACCGGTAGATTTTCTGAAAAAATGTTCAGTGAGCCTTGATGAAAAGGGAGAACCGATTTTTGATGAAAATTATGAGACAAAGATAGAGGGTCTTTTTATAGCCGGAGATATAGCCTTTAGGAGTGGTGGAAGTATAGCAATTGCTCTTAATCACGGATATCGGATAGTTACTCATATATTGAATAAAGATTAAAACTATTTTTAATCGTTAATATAACAGGCGTGAGGTTGTTTCAAGACTTTCGTCATTCTGAGCCATGAGAATCGTCAAACAAAGTCAAACTGCTTTGACTTTGTAGATTTGAAACCAAAGGCGATGTCGCACAGAGACCGCCGAAGGGGCGTAAGAATCTAAAAAACTGTCGCAAGCAAAAAAACTAAAAACTAAAAACCAAATTACGGTGCAGGGTTATTATCGGTTTTGGCATTTTTTTCTACCCTGATCATTCTTTGTTTAGGCGCTTTGAAATACTCTTTTCTGTTATCTTCGGTTGATTCTTGGATAATGAGATCATACATATATATATCATAGTCAAAATAGGTAAGTCCATTATATTCATGTACGGTAAAATAAAGTATATTGATTGGTACGGCTAATGTGAGCTTGATAGTCGTGGTTTTGTTCGAATCCAAGATCTCTTGCATGGATGAAGCATTATATTTGCCATCGGTATGATTTTCTAAAAGCATAGCCGCAAATTCTAGGGGTTGTTGCATCCTCATACATCCGGAGCTATATATTCTATAGCGTCTATCAAATAGCTCTTTGTTGTCTGTGTCGTGCAGATAGACATCATATGGATTTGGAAAAATAAATTTCACCCTGCCTAGTGCATTAAAATCACCCGGGTCTTGGACAAATCTATATGGTACTTTAACGGAACTATTTTCATATATATCAAGTTCACCCGGTGCTATAGAAATTTCATCATTATTGGAAAATACTCTGATATGATTTTCTGTCAAATAATTAGGATTTTCTCTAAGAACACCTATAAGGTCTTTTTTTATGAGATTGTCAGTAACCGTCCATGTCGGATTTAGTACAAGGTATTCTAAAAAATCATTAAATATCGGAGTGGGCCTATCTATCCGCCCCACAACAGCTTTTGTAGATAATGCAAGTCTATTATTTTTAAAATATTTAAAACTATACGAAGGTATATTGATCTCTATTCTCTCTTCACTTAATCTCTTTTGATATATTTTTGTTTTATCAAGATTGGTCACGATGCTCTGAAGATGAGTCGAAAGAGGCTGGTTTAGATAATAATTGGTCACATTATCAACCTTGCCGGTCTGTTCTATGTTATATCTTTTTTGATATCTCAAAACAGCATTATATAACGTAGAATCAAAGTTTTTGTCTATAGCGATATTGACAGGATAATCTCCTAGATCTTGAAGCCGTTTTTTGAGCAGCATCACTCTAGGGGAGTTGCTACCAACTTGCAATATATCATTGCTATACGGAATTTCAGCAAATGGCTGCATGTGTCGATATTTATTATATATTTTAACCAAAGACCTATATCTATCATCTAGCGGCAATAAAGAGTTTAGATATCCGTATATGTCTCCATTAAATACTGCTATTGCCATTGTTTTTTGATCCGGAAAATCATTAGGAGTTATCTCCCAATCCCCGTAAATATTGTCACTATCTCTAAGCGAGCGGATCTTTTTTTGTACCAATTCCCAATCCACATCGCCTTGAGAGATAAATTTAACCAAGCGTATAAAACTGCTGCTAAGTGCCATATCAAGTCTGGCATATAATGCTATTTTATTATCGATTTCATTATTATCTATAATAAATAAAAGCTTTTCTATCTCTTTTTGCCCTAAATCTTTTTCTTTATAGTTAAATAGTGGGTCTTTGAGGGCATACAACAATTCTTGCATTTTTTTATTATTGTTTATCCAAAGAGGAGTATATCCGGTATTTGCATATAAATTTTGTACCAACAAAGCATCTCTGCTTTTTAAATGGTTTTCAATTGAAATTTTGATCTCTTTTGATATGTTGCCGTCAAACGATTGGGCATTGATAGATATAGTTGTAAAAAATATTAGCAAAATAAGAAAAAATCGCAATATAGATACCTTTGTTTATAATATTAGAAAACTATTATATTTAAAAAAGTGTTAAAAGATGGTTTTTAAGTCAATTTGACTATATAAATCTTCAATTTTTTAAATATCAAAAATACTTAAGAAAACAAACTTAATTTAACCTATAATTAATACTATAATAGTAAAATATTATCAAGTTTCAAAAAACCGCGTGAAATTGAAGCTAAATAATAAAAAATCATCACTAAAATTATAAAAAATCATTAAACAATTATGATGGATTATAATTGTTATTGAGATTTAATCATCATTATTGCAAGAGAAGGAGAAAAAATGAAAGTGTTAATCGGCAGGTTGTTAATTGCGTCTATAATTGCTTTTGGTGTTTCAGGATGTATACCTGAAAAACAAGTAATGAAAAAAAAGGATCTAGGTTTTAGTGCTCCGGGAATGTCTGATAAAGAATCAATGGTAGTTTTTTATCGCAAAGGCGGAGACAGTGCCCAAGCTCCAAAAGTATGGGTAGGAAATCGTCTAATAGGTGTAATACTACCAAATCAGTATGCTCAAACATTTGTATGTCCAACAAGGATCAGTGTGCGCGTAGAAAATGGTTTAAATCCTGGAGTTGAGCAATCTTATATGGCATTAAAAGGACAAGTTCTTTACCTAGAACTTCAAGATGTCGGCGATGGAATGTATGCCGTGAGAAAAACAGACGGCATCAGTAAAGATGTTGTAGAGCATTCGGATATCCTAAATCGTTATAAACCTTTATGTAATTCAGAGTACATAGAACTCAATGCCGATACGCTATTTGCCTTCAATAAATCAGAACTTTCACCAGAAGGTGTAAATACTATCAATGCATTAGCTGCCAAGATCAAAAAAGAGTATTTCTCTGTCAAAAAAATACGTATTGAAGGACATACTGACCGCATAGGCACTGATGAGTATAATGATGCACTCTCACTAGCACGCGCAAGATCTGTTGCTAGCCAGCTTAAGGCAAACAATATAGGTGTCGCGATCGATTCATTTGGAATGGGTGAAAGACATCCTATTACAAAAGGTTGCCAAGGAGACAAGGCTACACCTCAGTTGATCAAATGCCTAGCGCCGGATCGCAGAGTCAGTATCGAGATAATCGGTATCCAAAATACTATTAGATAAACATTTTTAAAGGAGATCAAATATGAGCCAAGAGATCGCGGTGATCGTCAAAGACGGTCAAAATGTTGTTTCAACAAATACGGTCATGGAAGGCAGCGGAGCTACCGGAAAACCGTTGATAGTAAAAGCAGGTTCAAAGCAGAGCATAGAACTTAAAAATGTAGCAACACAGGTAGCTCCCGACCAAGTCCATGTGACCAAAGACGGCAAAAACCTCAAGATAAAAATAGGTAAAAAAGTAAGTGAAGCAGATGACACAGCAGACATTATCATAGAAGATTATTATGCTAATGACGCGAGCCTTATCGGTATCGCAGAAAATGGACAATATTATAACTTTATACCGCAGGGAGCAAATCCTGACTCTTCTTATTATAGTTTGGGCGGTGATGTCATAGGTGAGGCAACCGAGACAGATTGGCTACCTATAGCACTGGCCTTACTTGGAGCTGGCGCATTGGCTGCTCTTGCCGGCGGCGGCGGTGGCGGCGGCGGGGGAGACCATACAGCTCCTGATAGTCTTACTGTAGCCTTGGAAGATGATGAAGACCCAATAGAAGGGCCAATCACTGCGGGTACTGTTACTAATGATACCACGCCGATTATAAGCGGCGTCACAGAAGCAGATGCGACTGTAACTGCATATGATGATGCAGGAAATGAACTTGGCTCAGCTACTGCAGACGGTAGTGGAAATTATATCATTACTCCAACCACTTCGCTTGCCGAGGGTCAGCACTATATTTCAGTAACTGCCAAAGATGCTGCAGGCAATGACATTACCAAATCAAGCGTAATTTTCACAGTAGATACTACACCTCCGTCTGCTCCAGAACTCAATCCAACAGATGGCAGCCCGATCACCGGTACGGCTGAAGCAGGAAGCCATATAATTATTACCGATGAAGATGGTAATTTGATCGGCGAAACCGATGCAAATCAAAATGGTAACTTTAGCTATACACCGACCACACCGGTCCCTGATGGAACAGTTATAGAGGCAACCGCCACAGATGCAGCGGGCAATGAAAGCTTGCCAGGTACTACAACTGTGAATTCAGCTTTAATAGATGCGCCGATCGTATATGATGATATTGCGCCTGTAATCGGACAAGTCTTTAATGGTGAGACCACAAATGATGCCAGACCTGAATTTTCTGGTGTTTTAGCCGCCTCCAACTCAGGTTCAACAATTGAGGTATTTGATGGTGCCACATCATTGGGAACTACTATAGTACAATCTGATGGTAGCTGGAGCTTAACTCCTACTAGCGATCTTGCAGATGGTACTCATAATATAACTTATAAAAAAGACGGTGGAAGTGCAAGTCCTACTACTAGCTTCACTATTGATACCATAGTTCCAACAATTACTATGACTCTAACAGATAATGTTGGAGACGTTCAAGGTCCTATCGCTAACAATAGCTCTACGGACGATACTACGCCAACTATCAGTGGTAGTACAGAAGCGAATGCGGCCGTGACCATCAAAGATGGCGCAACGGTGCTTGGCACAACAACAGCAGATGGCAGCGGTAATTATACATTTACTCCAACGGCGCCTCTAGACATGGGCTCTCATTCAATTACTGCAACAGCAACTGACGCAGCAGGCAACAGCATTACGAGTGCACCAACAGTATTTAGTATCGAACCGCCTGCAGTAATTGATCTTGGCGACCATGGTCAGCTTATTAATCCTGTTTTTGTAGATGGTAATTATTACTATTATTGGGATAAAGATAAAGACGGAGAGGGTATTGCTGTCGGCAATCCAGATTCGGACGACTGGTTTGACCATGACGAACTGGATGCTATATTTATGTATGATGTAAATGGAGATCTAAGACC
>JAFGWQ010000067.1 GCA_016937075.1 Campylobacterales bacterium
ATCACTTTAATTGGTACGATTAACTCTATCCATTCATCTTGATTGAGGTGGTTTTTTGGTATTTAGGCAAGAGCTATTAAAGATTTTTAGTTTTATAAAGTTTCTAAATTAAGAAATATTAACAAGGGGTGGACTATAACATGAATCCAAAATAGATCTATTTGCAGTTTCAAATTCATTCTCATAAAGTAAAATATCTTAACTTGAAGCAAAAACCATCAATAGATTTATTTTTGAATGATGTATAATTATCCTTTATTTAGGACAGAAATGTACCTAGAATCGATTTTATCCTATCATCTTGATAGATTACTTACTATGATACAATAGAACGCTACATTTTAAAAGGCATTATGTCATCTATTTAGTATCTCTTTACTTTTTTTATATTTTTATATTTTTATATTTTAGCACCTATCAAACTTCGGTGTGACCGTCATTAGAAAGCTACTTAGTGGACAAATATAATTTTTTAGTGGACAAATATAATTAAATAATGGACTAATATAATTTATCAATGGACTGAAGTAATTGATTATGGACAAATATAATTATTAAGTGACCAAAATAGCGGAAATATCGACTAAATGTATGCCAAAAGCTGCAAAATCACCAAAAAATCATTATAAATGTCCACTATTTTCCCATGATCATAGTCCTATTCTTTGTTGTCAGATTATAAAAGTCCATAAATACTCGGAAAATAAATTCAGCTGTTCCTCTTATTTAATGGACATATCTAATTATTAATTGGACATTTGTAATGATAATTTGGACAATATTAATGGAAAAATGTACAAAAATAATTAATTTATGTACAAAAATAATATTTATTGTGCTAGAATTGTTAAATATAAGTTTTTGATAATTTTGTTTGATTATAAAAGTCCACTATAATGAGGTGATAGCGTGAATGATACAGGTCAAGAGTTGATAGCTTCCCCTGCTCCTGAAAAAACACATATTAAAAAGAAGATTCATATTATTCAAAAAGAATCAGCGCTTACAGCAATCTATGCATCAGGAAATCTAACAGCTTCTCAAAAAAAAGTTTTTAATGCTTTTTTGTATCTTGGAAAGGATATGGTTCAATCAGAAATATTTGCCCCGGAAGAAGGATTTGTTGTACCAGTATCGATGCTAAAAAGTCTTATAGGAGACCAGTCTAATAATTACACATATCTCAAAAGAACCGTTGAGTCATTGCAAGATTTTACTGTTGAATCAAATGTATTAGGCAAAGATAAACAAAAATGGGACAGGTTTTCTTTGGTTGCCGGTGCGACTATTGAAAATGGAACTCTTAGGTTTTCTTTTCCGCATCAGATTATAGATGCACTAAAAAATCCAAAGATGTATGTTACATTGGATTTAGATGAGATAAATCGCATAGACAGAAAGTATGCAATTTCTCTTTATGAGATCATCGAGGACTACAAAAAACTTCCCGCTTTGCCAAAATGGAGCATAGATGAATTTCGTAAAGCTTTGGATATCCCGGATTCTTCCTATAAAACATATAGAGATCTGCATCGCAGAGTAGTTGAGCCAGCAGTTGAAGAGATCAATGATAAATTTGGCATGGGACTTGAATACGTGCTTTATAGTAATCTTTTAGCCATTTCATCAACTGATTTAGCCGGCAGCACAGAAAATAGTGTGATGGCAAAACGTGTTAGAATGCCAAGAATTACTCACATTCAATTTCGTCTAGTCAAAGAGAAAATGCAAGAGAGGCTTAGCTATAAAAGTTTTGTTGAAGAGATGCGAGCCAAATATATGCCAAATCCCACACAAGGTCATTTTCCGGCCATAGACAATATTGATGGGAAAATATTTAAGGTTGATACCACAGGAAGATTATATGTGCAACATATCAGCATTAATGGTACTATAGAGATTGAAGAATTGTCACCAGAAAAATCCGATACTTATTGGAAGATGTTATGGAAAAAATCACTTATTAAATTAACCGAAGAGAATCCAGATGAATAGTTCTAATGTTTATTTGTATAATATAAATATAGAACAAGGAGTGTTAAGTTCTATTATTTTTGATTCAAAACAGATCGATACTTTGGATGTGGAATTATCATCAAAATTATTTTATTTTCCATTCCATGTATTAGTATTTGAGACTGTAATGTTGCTTGTTGATATGAATAAGCCTGTTAATGAAGAATTTATTATAACGTATTTACAAAAACAAAAAAAATATGATGAAGATAGTTTTTTAGAGATACTTTCCGCCTCCCCTATTTCCAGTTTAAATTCATATATTGAAGAACTTGCAGATTTGGCAATAAAAAGAGAACTTCGAGCTTTATCTTTGGGTATCAATGCCCAAATATCAAATAGTGAACCAACCGATAGAATGCTAGATTCAATAGAGACCGCCCTACTCTCATTGTCTAAAGAACAACAAGGCCAAGGTTTTTTGCAAATAAATAATATTTTAGCAGAGGCAAATAAACACATAGAACAAATGGAAGCAAAAAAAGATGGTCTAACAGGCATAGATACAGGCTTTACAAAACTGAATGTGTTGACCAACGGGTTTAATGCCGGTGATTTAATTATACTCGCAGCACGTCCTTCTATGGGCAAAACTTCATTAGCGTTAAATATTATTTTAGAAACAGCAAAGGCCAAAAATAGTGTTGCCCTACTCTCTTTGGAGATGCCCAGAGAACAGATCGCACTTAGAATGCTTAGTATAAGCAGTGGTGTGCCGTTGCAAGATATTCGTTCAGGAAAGCTTAGTCAAGCACAAAAATTATCTATAAAAAGTGCCAACGATCTGATATCAACTCTTGATATAGTTGTAGACGATACTTCTGTTTTGACTATTAGACATATAAAGTCTAAGTTAAAAAGAATAGTTGCAAAGAATAACAATATCAAACTTATTGTACTTGATTATTTGCAATTGGTTGATTCTAACGACAACAAGGATAGGCATTTACAAGTTAGTGATATCAGCAGAGGGCTAAAGCTGATCGCTAGAGAACTCGGCGTGTCTATAATGGCGCTTTCTCAACTAAATAGATCATTAGAGAATAGGGCGGACAAAAGACCAATGCTTAGTGATCTTAGAGAATCCGGAGCTATCGAGCAAGATGCGGACACTATACTTTTTATATACAGAGAGGACGTGTATAAAAAACAAGAAGAGAAACAAAAAGAGAGTGAACTTCGTAAAAAAGGAATAGATTTTCAAAGTAATTTCAAAGAAGATTCTATTTCAAAAGCCGAGTTAATTATAGGCAAACAGAGAAACGGTCCTCTGGGTGTAGTTGAGCTTGAATTTATAAAACAAAATGCTTCTTTTAGAGAAAAAGAAATAATCAAATCTACAGTATTTGAGATGGGGTTTAGATAAAATTTTATGTTTCGCATGCGAAATAAACAAGTTATCAGATTTTATCAGATATTATCATAAAATAAATTTCGCATGCGAAACATAAGGAAGTATGATATGGTAATAACAATAGCACACTCTAAAGGTGGGGTAGGGAAAAGTTTGCTAGCATGGCATTTGGCTATAGCGCTTGGTGTTCCCATTATAGATCTTGACTTTCAAAGAACACTTGTTTATACAAATAATCTTCGTGAGGCTAATGGACGAAAGAAGTTAAAAATCATACAGCCGGAAACACCGGAGGATTTTATAAAGTTTATGGACGATTGGCCGGAGGGCAAAAATATAATTATTGATGTTGGAGGCTTTGACTCAAATCTTAATCGTGCCGCAATATATATATCTGATGTTATTATAACACCGGCAGTTGATAGGGTTACAGAGATGGCTGGGCTTTATAAATTTCATCAGATCATAGAAGAGCTATCTCAAAAAATGAAAACAGATATAAAAGCAAAGATATTGCTAAATGATGTTAGTCCTTCAGCAAAAGACTTTACAGTAATGGAAGAATTAGTAAAAAGTTTGAGCCATTTTGAACTAATGAAAAGTATAGTAGCCCACAGAGCAGATTTTTATAAGTCAATGGAAGAGGGTGCAGGGATAACTGAACTTGGAGATAGCAAAGCAAAAGATGAGATCAAAAAACTGATCAAAGAAATAAAAGTAAAAGGATAGGGCATGGCAAAAAGAAAATTAAATGCCGCGATGATGTTGGCAGCAGGTGAGGGGGCTCACCTCCAAACCAATACAAAAGTTTCGCATGCGAACTTAATAGACGGACATGAATTTTTAGAAATAGATGTTGATTCTATAACTAACAATCCAATGCAGCCACGTTTGCATATTGATTTAAACGAATTAAGCGATTTAG
>JAFGWQ010000010.1 GCA_016937075.1 Campylobacterales bacterium
CTCATAAACAATCTTAAGTTAGTGAACAGTTGTTCACTTTGAAATAATGATGATTGATATTAAATTAACAAGTGTTCATATAATTCATACACTATACTCTTGACATATGAACAGATGTTCACTATAATACTTTTATTAAAAGGATACGCGATGGATAATACACTACAAGACACCTACTCACCGCCTTCTAAGGGCGACAAGACAAAGGAAAGGATACTGGCTGAATCGCTAAAGCTATTTGCTGCTAAAGGCTATAGGGCTGCTACGGTGCGTGATATAGCCGGAGCTATAGGCATCAAGCAAAGTGCCTTGTATAATCACTTTAAGAACAAAGATGAGATACTAGAATCACTCATAGAAGACCTTACTACTTCCGCAATTGCTAAACTTTTTGCCAATTTTACTACTCCCGAGTCTTACAAGCAAGGTAAATCGCTTCTTTTATCTATAGCTACTACCTTTAAGCTTATTAGCTTTGATGTACAAAATGAAGCCCTTTTCAAGCTATTAATGCAGGAAATCTTCAATAATGAGCGTATAAGAGAGATATATAATGAATATTTTTACCAAGAAAACGTCAAAAAACTCTCGTCTTACCTATTTGCAATGATGCAAGACGAGATGGTGGCATCATCAGACCCCCTATTGCTGGCCAATGAGTTCTTTGCGCCCCTATTTTTCTATCAAATGCAGATCTCTTTGCTAAAATTAGATAAAAAATCTACCTCCTCTATGGTATCATTATTCGAAAAACACGTAGAATATTTTTGGGAAACTATTAGAATTAACCAAAAACAAACTTTATTTGAATAATATTATATAATATAAGGATAAAAAATGAAAAAAAATCTTGATCTTTTTGCTCATAAATCTAAAAACTGGGATATGAATAGTGTTCGCGTTCGAAATGCAAAGGAAATTTCCGATGTCATATTAAACAATATAGATATTAATTCTTCTATGGAAATTGTAGATTTTGGTGCCGGAACCGGATTGCTTAGCTATTTTATAGCTCAACATGTCTCAAAAATTGTTGCGATTGACAATTCCCCTTCTATGCTAGAGGAATTCAGAGCCAAACAATCAGAATTCGCATGTGAAACGGATATTATAAAAGCCGATATTATGGACGATGATCTAAAATTGAATGTCGATGGTATTATCTCATCAATGACCATGCACCATATAGAAGATATTGAAGCTTTGTTTTTAAAATTATTTAATATGCTTAATGAAGGAGGGTTTATTGCTATTGCCGACCTAGATAGCGAAGATGGAACATTCCATAGCGACAATGAAGGAGTTTATCATTACGGTTTTGATAGAGAAAAACTGGCAAATATAGCAAAAGAAACCGGTTTTAAAAATATAAATTTTGAAACTGCTAATATTATTAAAAAGCCGCATGCTAAATTTTCTGTATTTACAATGACGGCTCAAAAGGTATGATTTCATGAAATTACTTTGGCTGGCCATATTTTTTTTGGTTTTTCTTTGGTCTGGATATGAACCGAAAGATAGAATGATTTGGATATTGGAGGTGTTCCCTGCCATTATAGGATTTATAATCTTAGCCGCTACCTATCACAGCTTTCCATTGACATCCATTACATACATATTGATACTAGTTCATATGGTCGTATTAATGATCGGCGGTCATTATACGTATGCCGAGGTGCCGTTATTTGATACACTAAATAATTATTTTAACGGCAATAGAAATAATTATGACAAAGTCGGTCATTTTATGCAAGGAGCTGTTCCTGTGGTTATTGCTAGAGAAATTGTGATCAGAAAAAATGTTTTTACGGCACAAAATGGTTGGTTTGTCTTTTTTCTACTATGCTTCGTTTTGGCCGTTAGTGCTTTTTATGAATTGCTCGAATGGTGGAGTGCGGTACTGATAGGAAGTGCTGCGGATGAATTTTTGGCAACACAAGGATATGTTTGGGATACACAGTCTGATATGTGGTATGCATTAATGGGCGGCATAACATCTCTAGCTATTTTCAGCCGTTTACACGATAAAAAGCTTAGAGAGATATCTTAAAATAAAAAAATTTCTTCATGGCTACTTCGTAGCCATTTTTGATATCTCTTCTTGTGCTAATTTATCCGCCATTTTGATACTTTCTAATGCATTTAACAATATTTGTTTTGTGCTAACAATTGGCTTCATTCGAAGATTGGTAGCTTTTTTATCCAAACTATCATTTAGTATGCAATCCATTGCTTCTTTTTCCAATTCAGCTAAAATTTCATTAATTTTAGTTTCTATATATGTAATATTCATTAGTATTCTTTATGCTTTTGGTCTAAATACAGTTATGTTTTCTTCGTTTGCTTCCATATATTTGCCGCCGATCAGATCAATACAATAAGGAACCGCTGGAAATACTGCTTCCAAGCATTCTTTTATAGATTTTGGCTTGCCTGGAAGATTAACGACAAGGGATTTATTGCAAATTCCTGCCGTTTGCCTAGATAGTATAGCAGTAGGGACATAGCGCAAACTAACCGCTCTCATTTGTTCTCCAAAACCAGGTAATAGTTTATGGCATACAGCCTCTGTCGCTTCGGTAGTTACATCTCTAGGCGCTGGGCCTGTGCCGCCGGTAGTTACTATTAGATCGCATTCATAAACTTGCGCAAGCTCAAGCAATGTTCGCTCAATAAGTGATTGCTCATCTGCTATACATCGATATTCATATCTGCAATCATTTAGAAGGTAAGTACTAATAGTGTCCATGATAGCCCTGCCGGATAGATCTTCGTATATGCCGCTTGATGCTCTATCGCTAGTCGTTACTACGCCAATTGTTATGATATCCATTATAATTATTTCCTTTTTTAGATTTTAATAAGTATTTTATCTAACATATTAGTACTTAGTGCTCTTTTCAAAGATCCAAGTATATAAGTAGCCTTTGTGATATAATATCTTGGTTTTGGTTTTTGTGCCAATACGATACGGTGGACTACTTTTGCTACAGAGATTGCCTCCTCGCTGAATGGGACTCGTTTGACAGTACCTTCTAGATTTTTATGGTATGTTTTTTTGAATCTTGATTTTTCAATATCTATATTTTCTTTTAATTTTTGCATGGCATTTTTTCTAAATGAGCTCGTGATCGGTCCTGTATTTAAGAGTACAGGATAGATATTCGTATCTTTTAGCTCTAAGCGCAAAGTATCCGTAAGCCCTTCAATAGCATACTTGCTGGCATTATACGCCCCTCTGCCAAATAGAGAGATAAAACCTAGTACTGAGCTGTGTTGTATGATCTTTCCATATCCTTGTTTTTGCATAATTGGTAATATTTGACGTGTACACTCATGTAGGCCAAAAACATTTGTTTCAAATTGTTCTATTAATATATTTGTTGGCAGATCTTCTATCGCACCAGGTTGTCCATAGCCTGCGTTATTGAACCAGACATCGATTTTGCCGTATTTATCCAAAATGTATTTTATAACATCAGATATTTGTTCAGATTTTGTGACATCTAATAACCTAGCATCTTTGAAGCCAAGTTCTTTTAGCTTTGAGACATCCTCATCTTTTCTAGCAGTTGGACAGACTGTAATGCCCTGCTCTTTTAGATAAGTCGCAGTAGCCAATCCTATACCGCAACTACAACCCGTTATTACTATGATACCCATTATTTCCCCATTTTATATGCTATCACTGCAGGTATAAAAGCACCTAAAGCTGCTAGCAACATGTCTTTATGTGCATCCCAAATATCACCTTGTGTGCCTAGATACTCCATACCAAGTTTGCCGCCAAATATCATAGCAACACCCCATTCTGTCAATTCATAAAGCAGTGAAAATGTCATGACGCTTTGTGTGGCAAAAAACCAACTCATACCGCTGCTAAATTCTAAACGTCGCATAAAAAATTCTTTGGCAGGATAGACCCAAAGTAGTCCAAACAATAGATGAACTACTCTATCAAAATTATTTCTCTCCCAGCCCATAAATTGATTTAAACTCCAATCGCAACAAGCATGAAGCCACTCCTCATATGGTAC